>JAJFMR010000129.1 GCA_020696915.1 Rhizobiaceae bacterium
CGAGGAGACGCCTGCCGTGGTCCCGGCCGGCGTGACGCCGCTCACCGTGGAGCAGGAGGAAGACAGCGCTCGCGTCTTGCCCGAACCGCTTCCGCCAGGCGACCGGATGGGTTAAGCCGGCATACACCCGCCAGGCAGAGACAATCCCGACAGGCCATGATTGATCGCGTTGACAAGAACGAGCCGTTGTTTCTCGGCATCGACACGGGCGGCACCTACACCGACGCGGTTATATGGTCGGAGGGATCGGGGGTCGTCGCCAAGGCCAAGGCGCTGACCACCCGTCACGACCTCGCCGTCGGCATATCGGGAGCCGTCGACGTGGTCATGAAGAGGGCCGCCATCCACCCGGCTTCCATCAAACTCGTGTCGATGTCGACGACGCTCGCCACGAATGCGCTGGTGGAAGGCCAGGGCGGTCGCGTCGCACTGGTGATGATTGGCTTCGATGAGGCCGACCTCGGGCGCGACGGACTGAAGAGAGCGCTCGGGACCGATCCGGTCGTATTTTGTCCCGGCGGCCACGATGTCCACGGCAAGCCGCAGCCGCTCGACCTCGCGGGCCTCGACAGGCGACTGCCGGAACTCGCGGAGAGTGTGTCGGGTATCGCGATCTGCGGCTATTTCGCCACCCGCAACCCGGAGCACGAACTGTCTGCCCGCGACCTGGTCCGGGAAAAGACGCGCCTGCCGGTCACTGCCAGCCATGAACTGTCGGCGCGGCTCGGCGGCCCCCGGCGGGCACTCACCACGCTTCTCAATGCCAGGCTGATCTCGATGATCGATCGTCTCGTCGAGGCAACCGAGGACTTTCTGGCGTCGCGAAACATCAATGCTCCGCTGATGGTCGTGCGCGGCGACGGGGCGCTGGTTTCCGCCGCCTTCGCCCGGTCGCGGCCGATCGAGACGATCCTGTCCGGCCCCGCCGCGAGCCTGATCGGCGCCCGCCACATGACCGGCCTCGAAAATGCGCTGGTTTCCGACATCGGCGGAACCACCACGGATGTGGCGGTCCTCGACCGGGGCAGACCGCGGCTCGATCCTGAAGGGGCCGTCGTCGGCGGCTACCGGACCATGGTCGAGGCGGTGGCCATGCGCACCTTCGGGCTGGGCGGCGATTCGGAAGTGGCGCTCAAGGACGGCTTCCTCGCGCCCCGGCTCCTGCTCGGGCCGCGCCGGCTGGTGCCGCTGGCGCTGGCCGGCATGGCGCATAGCGAGGCCGTCTCGAGCGAACTGGAACGGCAGCTGCGCGCCTCACATCCCTCGCGGATGGACGGCCGGTTCGCGTTGCGGACCGGGCTTCCCGAAAAGCTGGCAGCCGGCCTGTCTTCCCCCGAAGCGGCTCTTTACCGGAAGATCGGGCCGGTGCCGCGCCCGCTCGACGACCTGCTTTCCTCGAACTCTCAGAATGCGACGCTCGACCGGCTGGTCGCCCGCGGTCTGGCCCGCATTGTCGGTTTCACGCCCTCGGACGCGGCGCATGTCGTCGGGCGGCAGGACAACTGGAACGCTGCCGCAGCCCGGCTCGGCGCCGAGCTTTTCGCCCGCCGACGCGACGGTCGAGGGCAGCCTGTCGCCGCCGGCCCGGAAGAACTGGCCGAGCGCGTGCTGGCCGCGGTCACGCGCGCCTCTGCCGAGGCGATCCTGGAAACTGCTTTCGCGGAAGACGGGTTGGACGGCCCAGCCACGGTCGCGCATTCGCTGGTGCAGCGGGCCGTCGATGGCGACAGCCGCATCACACGGCTGTCGCTGGGGCTCGACCGGCCGGTCGTCGGGCTGGGCGCCTCGGCACGACTGCATTACGCAGAATTGCCCGGGCTGTTCGGAGCGTCCTGCATCGTTCCCGAGGATGCCGACGTCGCCAACGCGCTCGGGGCGGTGGTCGGCCAGGTGCGCATGTCGGCCGAGGCGACTGTGAGCCAGCCGGAGGAGGGGATCTTCAGGCTGCTGTCCGGCAGCGAGGTGCAGGATTTCCGCGTGGAGACGGAGGCGCTCGCCGCGGCGGAAGCCGGTGTTCGCGCCCTGGTGGCGGTGCGCGCAAGGCAGGCGGGTGCCGAGGCGGCGAAGATCGAGGTCAGCCAGGAGGTAAAAGCGTCGACGATCCAGGGCCGTCGCATGTTCGTCGAGGCGCGTGTGGTGGCGGTGGCCACCGGCCGCCCCCGAATAGCCGTCGACCAGCCGGCCGCGCGGGAGCCCGCCGGGGCTTCCAGCGATTGACCCGCCGGCCCGGTCATGCCAATCGCGCCGCCGGCTGCGAAAGCGCGGTTCTTTTTTGAGATGTCGTGCGTTGAACATGGAACTCGCGCTTCGCCCTGACGTCCTGTCGTGCGTAATCCGGAAGACGGGATCAGCTTTGCGTCGCCCTGGAGACCTTGGATGATCGATCGTGTCGAAATCGCCGGACTGAAGATTGCCCGGATCCTCCATGATTTCATCGAAGGCGAGGTCCTGCCGGGAACAGACCTCGACGCCGGGCGGTTCTGGACCGGGCTGGCGGCCATATTCGCTGACCTGTCGCCCCGCAACCGGGCTTTGCTGGCCAGGCGCGACGAACTTCAGCAAGAGCTCGACCGCTGGCACCGAGAGAACGGCGTACCGTCGGACATGCAGGTCTACCGGGCCTTGCTCGAGGATATCGGCTATCTCGTCGAGCAAGGCCCCCCTTTCGAGATCGCCACCGAGAATGTCGACCCGGAAATTTCGACCGTCGCCGGACCGCAGCTGGTGGTTCCCGTCTCCAATGCGCGTTACGCGCTCAACGCGGCCAATGCCCGCTGGGGTTCGCTCTACGACGCGCTTTACGGTACCGATGCCATTGCCGACACCGCTGGTGTGGCGAAGGTCACGGGCTACGATCCGGTGCGGGGTGAAAAGGTAATCGCCTGGGCGCGCGACTTCCTGGATGCGAGCGTGCCGCTGGCGTCGGGAAGCTGGCGCGACGTGACCGGCTTCAGCGTCGATCGGAGGCTTGTCCTTGCTTCGCCCGCCGGGGGGCTGGAACTTGCCCGTGACGAGTGCTTCGTCGGCTTCGACGGCCCGGCTGGCGGCCCGGCTGCCATCCTTCTGAAGAACAACGGCCTCCATATGGACATCAGGATCGACCGCGGGAGCGCGATCGGCGCCTCGGACAAGGCCGGCATTTCGGACATCGTGCTCGAAGCGGCCGTCACCACGATCCAGGATCTCGAGGATTCAATCGCCGCGGTGGATGCCGACGACAAGGTCGCCGCCTATCGGAACTGGCTCGGACTGATGCAGGGCACGCTCGAGGAGGAGATCGCCATGGGGGGCCGCAGCTTCGTGCGCCGCCTCAATCCCGACCGCAGCTTTACGGCGCGCGCCGGCGGCAAGACGACGCTGCCCGGCCGATCCCTGATGCTGGTCCGCAATGTCGGCCACCTGATGACCAATCCTGCAATCCTGGACAGCAATGGCGACGAGACCCCGGAGGGCATCATGGATGCAGCGATCACCAGCCTGATAGCGCTCCACGATGTCGGCAGAAACGGCCGCCGCGCCAACTCAAGGGCCGGCTCCGTCTACATCGTCAAGCCCAAGATGCATGGGCCCGACGAAGTCGCCTTCGCCACCGAGCTGTTTTCACGGGTCGAGGTCCTGCTCGGCCTGGCCCCGAACACGCTGAAGATGGGCATAATGGACGAGGAGCGACGCACCACCGTCAATCTCCGGGAATGCATCCGCGCGGCCAAGCAGCGTGTGGTCTTCATCAATACCGGCTTTCTCGACCGCACCGGCGACGAGATTCACACCTCCATGGAAGCCGGGCCGATGATCCGCAAGGGCGACATGAAGCAGGCGGCCTGGATCGCCGCCTATGAAGCCTGGAACGTCGATGTCGGACTGGAGTGCGGGCTGTCGGGCCGCGCCCAGATCGGCAAGGGCATGTGGGCCATGCCCGATCTCATGGCGGCCATGCTGGACCAGAAGATCGCCCACCCGCAGGCCGGTGCCAACACCGCCTGGGTGCCTTCGCCGACCGCCGCAACGCTGCATGCGACGCATTATCACAGGATCGACGTGCACGCCGTCCAGCAGAGGTTGAGACGGCGCGATCACGCAAAACTGGACGACATTCTCTCGCTGCCCGTGGCCGTGCGTCCGAACTGGAGCCGCGAAGACGTTCAGGCGGAGCTCGACAACAACGCGCAAGGCATTCTCGGCTATGTCGTTCGCTGGATAGACCAAGGTGTCGGCTGCTCGAAGGTTCCCGACATCCACGACGTCGCCCTGATGGAGGATCGCGCCACGCTCAGGATTTCATCCCAGCACATCGCCAACTGGCTGCATCATGGCGTCTGCAGCGAAGCACAGGTTATCGAAACGCTGAAGCGGATGGCGGCGGTGGTCGACCGGCAGAACGAGTCCGATCCGTTCTACCATCCAATGGCTCCGGACTTCGACCGCTCGGTCGCCTTCCAGGCTGCCTGCGACCTGGTGCTCCGGGGCCGTGAGCAGCCGAACGGCTATACCGAGCCCGTCCTGCACCGGCGGCGCCTCGAGCTGAAGCAACTGCGCCGGCCGATGTAGCCTTTCCTCGGCGCGGACGGTCACGCACCCGGCAGGCGGTTCGCTTGCGGCTTCCTCCCATGCGCCGGTTGACGCACGGAAGCGACTGCGCAAGGCGAAGCTGTCTGACATTTACACCGTCGCAGTCACGCCGCCGTCGACATAAAGCGTGTGGCCGTTGACGAAGGACGACGCGTCCGAAGCCAGGAAAACCGCCGCCCCGACCAGTTCGTCGACGTTTCCCCAACGCCCGGCCGGCGTGCGCTGGGTCAGCCAGGTCGAGAATTCGGGATCCTCGAACAGTGCCTCGTTGAGCGCAGTGCGGACGTAGCCGGGCGCGATGGCGTTCACCTGCAGTCCGTGCCGCGCCCAGTCGGCGCACATGCCTCTCGTCAGGTTCCTGACCGCACCCTTGGTGGCGGCGTAAGGCGCGATGCGCGGGCGGGCGAGTTCGCTCTGCACCGACCCGATGTTGATGATCTTGCCGCGGCGGCGCGCAATCATGTGCCGGGCCACCGCCTTGCCGACGTGAAAAACGCCGGAGACGTTGGTGTCGATGAGGCGCCGCCACTCCGCTTCCGGGAACTCGTCGAGAGGCGCCCGGTGCTGGATGCCGGCATTGTTGATCAGTATGTCGATCGGGCCGATGTCGCGCTCGATCCGTTCGACCGCTTCATCGACGGCGTCGAAGTCGGTCACGTCGAAGACCGCCACATGAGCGGTCCGGCCGCGCCTGCGCAACGCGCCCGCGGCATTCCCGGTCGATTCGGCGGAGCGGCCGTTGAGCACCACGGCTGCGCCGTGCTCGGCCAGCCCCTCGGCCAGACCAAGCCCGATGCCCTGGCCGGAGCCGGTCACCAGTGCCAGGCGTCCCTCGAGGCTGAACAGTGGAGCCGTCATGATCCGATTCCGGACTTCGGCTGCGATTGCGGCTGCGCCTCTCGCGAGATCTAGTCGCTCTGGCGGAAGTTGCGGACGCGCTCGAACAGCACGGCGAAGATGATTGCGCCGCCGATGAATGTTCCCTGCCAGAAGGCGTTGATACCGAGCAGGCCGAGGCTGTTGCGGATGATTTCGATCAGCGCGGCCCCGATCAGCGCACCGATTGCCGTTCCGACGCCGCCGGCCAGATTGGCGCCGCCGATAACCGCCGCCGCAATCACCTGAAGTTCCATCCCGGCGCCGATATTGGTGGTCACGGCGCCGAGCCAGCCGGTCTGGATGATGCCGGCGATGCCGGCCGACAGCGCCGAGATCATGTAGACGGCAACCTTGATCGGCCGCACCGGCACGCCGGTCAGGGTCGCCGCGTGCTCGTTGCCGCCGATGGCGAAGACATGCCTTCCGAAGCGCGTCCAGCGCAGCGTGAAGCCGGTGATCGCGGCAAGGACGAGCATGTAGAGGACCGGGTTGGCGATCCCGAACAGCCAGGCGCCGCCGCCTATGTCCAGCAGGAGGTCGTGGTCGGGGCCGAACTGGAAGACCACGGTGTTGTTGGAGGCGACCATGGCAAGGCTGCGCGCGATCGACAGCATGCCGAGCGTGACCACGAAGGAGGGAAAGCCAAGATAGGCGATGAGCACGCCATTGAAGGCGCCGACGGCGAGCGCGGTCAGAATGGAGGCGGCGATGCCGACCTCGATGCCGTAGCCTGCATGCATGGTGACGGCAAGCACCATGGAGCACAGGCAGAGCACCGAGCCCACCGACAGGTCGATCCCCCCCGTGATGATCACCATGGTCATCCCCAGCGCGACGATTGCCACGAAGGTGACGTTGCGGGTGATGTTGTAGAGGTTCTTGGAGGTGGCGAAGGAATCGGTCGCGAAGGACAGGAACAGGCAGGCTGCGAGCACCGCCATGAGGACCCAAAAAGTCTGGCTGCCGACAACGCCGGAGAGCCAGCTCTGCTGCTTCTGCCCGATCGTCTGCTCAAGGGTGATTGCCATCGTCGACCTTCATTTGCTGCCTCGGCCCGGTTCCGCTCACACCGCCTCTATGGCGCCCGTAATGAGACCCGTCACTTCTTCCGGTGAACTGGCGGCGATCGGTTTGTCGGCGACCTTCCTGCCGCGGCGCATGACCACGACCCGGTCGGCAACCGAGAACACGTCGGGCATGCGGTGGCTGATGAGAACGACGGCAATGCCCTGGTCGCGCAGGCGGCGAATGAGGCTCAGCACTTCGGCGACCTGGCGTACCGATATGGCTGCCGTAGGTTCGTCCATCAGCACGATCTTTGCGTTGGTGAGCCGTGTCCTGGCGATCGCCACTGCCTGCCGCTGGCCGCCCGACATCTTCCTGACGAGGTCGCGGGGGCGGGTCTCCGACTTCAGTTCCCTGAAGATTTCGCCGGCGCGCCGGTACATGGCGGCATAATCGAGGATCTGGAACGGCCATACGCCAAGCCTGAGTTCACGGCCGAGATAGACATTGGCGGCGGCAGTGAGATTGTCGCAAAGCGCCAGATCCTGGTGAACGATCTCGATGCCGTGGCGGCGCGCGTCCACCGGCCGGTGCATCACCAGGTCGAGGCCGTCCATCTTCATGGTGCCCTGGCTCGGCGGGAAGTTGCCGGCGATCATCTTGACCAGGGTCGACTTGCCAGCGCCGTTGTCCCCCATCAGGCCGGTCACCTCGCCCGCCTCGAGCGACAGCGAAACGTCGCTGACTGCCTGGATGGCGCCGAAATGCTTGGAAACGTTGCCGAGCTCCAGAACCGCCACCAGCAATCGCCTCCCTGCCCCAGCCTGCGGCCGCCTGCCTCCGTCGAAAACCGTCGCGGTCTCCCTTGCTTCGGGTGGAGGCGGGCGGCTTCCTTTATGCAAAACAGCCGATCGTGCGTCAATCAATTGTCTGATAATAGACGACCGGCGGACGCTCTTCCGCTCAAGACCGCGACGCACACCGCCCACTCTTTTGTCAGACAAATAATCGTTGACGGCCGAACTTTGCCGATATTAGGTAGTCGCCGGAGGAGCCGAGCCCGGACCCTCCGGCGCAAAGCGGAAGTCTGCCTTGGCAACGCCCGCGAGCTTTGTCGCTGGCCCCACCAGGCTGGCAGGGAGCGGGGTGCACCGGGCGGAAGTCGACTGGCCGAACAGCCGGCGCCACGCATGGATACTGCCGGTCCACTATTTTTCGAGTCTCCGGACGGGCATGGAGCCCCTCCGGTT
>JAJFMR010000130.1 GCA_020696915.1 Rhizobiaceae bacterium
AACATCGTCACCAACACGCTGCTGCCGGAACTCGCCCGGCATTTCCTGACGAGGTCCTTGGAGAAACAGGAGATCACGAGAGCCAGCGTCGACGTGAAGGACGGCGCCTTCGTCTACGAGGTGAGCTGAGCGAAGCGGCGCGCCTTCCCGGAGCTTGCGGCCGCTTCAAGGCGGGTGATCGTCGCGCCTCCACGGTTTTTCGTGATTGAGCGATCGGGAGCATTGTGTACTGTGACCGCCATGCCGGCTGGGTTCATGACCCCGGCCAGGACGGAAACAAAAGGGAGGACTCGTCATGTCAGGAAGAATTGCGCGCCGCGCGGTGCTCGGCGCAACAGTCGGCGCCGCGGCGCTGGCGGCTTGTCTGGCCGGCTTTGGACCGGCCCTTGCCCAGGACAAGGTCACGCTTCGCCTCTCCTCGCCGGCCACCCCGACCGACCAGCGCGCCGTTGCGCTGACGGAGGTCTTTGCTCCGGCCGTGGCGGAGTTCGCCACCTTTGAGCCCCATTGGAACGCCACCCTCTTCAAGCAGGGCACCGAGCTCGAGGCGATCGCTCGCGGCAACCTCGAAATGTCGATCACCTCGGCCCAGGAGCTCGCGTCGCTCATTCCGGCATGGTCGATCTTCACGGCCGGCTATCTGCATCGCGATGCCGAGCACCAGAAACGGGTCTTCGCCGCCGACTTCATGACCCCCATGAAGGAAGAGGTCGAGAGCACGCTCGGGGTCAAGCTTCTCACCGTGATGTATCTCGGCCGCCGGCAGGTGAATCTGAGGGTCGACAAGGAAATCAAGACGCCCGCCGACATGGCCGGCATCAAGCTTCGCATGCCCAATACGGATGCCTGGCTGTTCCTCGGCTCGGCGCTGGGCGCCAACCCGGTTCCCGTCGCCTTCACCGAAATCTACACCGCCCTGCAGACCGGCGCCGTCGACGGGCAGGACAATCCCCTGCCGAGCGTCAGGGATTCGAAGTTCCACGAAGTCACCAAGCAAATCGTGCTCACCAGCCATCTCGTCGATCTGAACTATCTGGCGATCAGCAAAAAGGTATGGGACGCGTTCACGCCCGAGCAGCAGGCGGTGGTGCAGAAGGCGGCCGACGACGCCGCCGAAGCCGGACGCCGGAAGCAGCTCGATCTGGAAGCCGAGCTGGAGCAGTTCTTCAAGGACGCCGGACTGAAGGTCTATACGCCAGACCTTGAAGCGTTCCGCACCCATGTGCAGCAGAAGTACCTGGAGTCCGATCTCGCCAAGGATTGGCCCGAAGGCATGGTCGACAAGATCAACGCGCTCTAGCAGGGCCAGCGCATGCACGCGGCCATACGCTGGCTGCATCAGAGGACGGAGAATGTGGCGGCGGGCATCCTCGCCGCCATGTTCTTGTCCTTCATGCTGCAGATCGTCTCGCGCTACGTCTTCAACAGCCCGATCGGCTGGACGCTCGAGGTCTGCCTGACGACGTGGCTGTGGCTCGTCCTGTGGACGGCGGCATTCAATCTCAAGGATGTCGACCACGTACGATTCGACATGGTCTACATGGCCGGAAACCGGCGGTTGCGGCGGATTTTCGCACTGATCTCGGCGATTGCCATCGTCGTGGGCTTCGTTGCCGCGCTTCCGGCGACGCTCGACTACATCACCTTCTACAAGATCAAGAAAAGCGCCACGTTGCGCATCCGCCTCGACGTCGTGTTCTCGGTCTATGCCGTCTTTGCTCTGGCGGTCATCACGCGCTACGCGCTCAGGGCCTGGTATCTCGTCCGCGGCGGCGACCCGGATTCGGAGGCAAGGTCGGTGATCCAGTGAGCGCCGCCTTCGCGGCCTGCCTGACGGCGCTGTTCCTGCTGGCGGCCATCGGCGCGCCGATCGCGCTGTCGATGATCGTTTCGGCCATCGTCTACCTGGCCATCAAGGGACAGGATCTCGGACTGGCCGCCGAGCAGCTCATCCAGGGCATCTACGACAGCTTCATCATCCTCGCCGTGCCGCTGTTCATCGTTGCCGCCAACATCATGAACCAGGGCACGATCAGCGACCGGCTGCTCGATTTCTGCAAGGCTGCCGTCGGACGGTTTCGCGGCGGCATGGCGCAGGTGGACATCCTGGTCAGCCTGATATTCTCCGGCATGTCCGGCTCGGCGGTCGCCGATGCGGCGGGCATCGGCAAGGTCACCATCAACATGATGATCAGGACCGGGCACTACACGCCCGGTTTCGCCGGAGCCGTCGTTGCAGCATCGGCGACGGTGGGGCCGATCATACCACCCTCGATCCCGCTGGTGATGTACGCGCTCGTTTCCGACGCCTCGATCGGCTACCTCTTCCTCGGCGGCGTCATCCCCGGCCTCCTGATGACCGCGGCCATGATGCTGATCACCGCGTGGCTGGCGCGTCGGCGGGCCATCCCGGCCGAGGTGCACGTGCCGTTGCGGGATCTCCCCCGCGTCACCTTTCACGCGATCCCGGCGCTCCTGATGCCGGTCATCCTGCTTGCCGGGATATATGGCGGCGCCACCACCCCGACTGAAGCCGCGGCGGTGGCCGCCGGGTACGCGCTGGTGCTCGCGGCCTTTCTCTACCGTGCACTGACGCCACGCGGGCTTTACGACATCCTGCTGGACAGCGCCCGCTCGTCCGGCTCCGTCGGCCTCATCATCGGCGCCGCGCTCATCTTCAACTACATCGTCGCCTCGGAGAACATCCCGGCAGCCGTCGCCGCGACGCTCGGCCAGTACGAGATGTCGCCGCTTGTCTTCCTGCTCGTCACCAACCTGCTTTTCCTGACGCTGGGCTGCCTTCTCGACACCACGACGATCATCCTGGTGGTCATCCCCGTTCTCATCCCCACCTGCCGGGTGCTCGGGATAGATCTCGTTCATTTCGGCGTCGTGGCCGTGGTCAACTGCATGATCGGCCTGATCACCCCGCCCTACGGCATGCTGCTCTTCGTCATCAATGGCGCCACCGGCATTCCGATCAGGGACATCGTCGCCGAGTCGGTACCGTACCTGGTGTCGCTGCTGGCCTGTCTTTTCCTGTTGATACTCTTTCCGGAGCTGGTCCTGTGGCTGCCCCGACGCTTCGGATATGCAGGATGAATCGAAGCGGAAATGTCACGGGAGGGCACGCAAGTGCGACACGAGATCTACGTCCTGAACGGTCCGAACCTCAACCTTCTCGGCCAGCGCCAGCCAGAAATCTACGGCCATGAAACGCTGGCCGACGTCGAAAAGGACTGTACGCGCGCCGCCGGCACCAGCGGATTGCATGTCCGCTTCCTGCAGAGCAATGCCGAGCACGAGATCATTGGCTGGATCCATGAGGCGCGCACGAAGGCGGCGGGCATCATCATCAACGCCGGTGCGCTGACCCACACCTCGATCGCCATCCTGGACGCGCTCAACGCGTTCGAGAAGCCCATCATCGAGGTGCACATTTCAAACATCCACCGCCGGGAGCCCTTTCGGCATCACTCCTACATTTCCGGTGTCGCCGCGGCCGTCATTGTGGGATGCGGCACGCAAGGCTACCAGTTTGCGATCCAGCGCATGGCGACGCTACTGGAGGTTGCAGGAAACGCCGGTGCGTGACGGAGGCGGGCCGCCCCGTCAGTCCAGCGAGGAGGCGGTCGCCGGCTGCACGGTGGGGGCCGCTCCTTGCGTACCGTCCGCTGCCGGGGCGGCGCCGGCGGACGGCGCCAGGCCGGGCTGCGCCATCGCCAGGATGATTTCGTCGATGCCCGCCCTGTAGCGCTCGAAGTCTGGCGAGGCCCGGACGACCTCTTTTTTCGAGATGCTGGGCGCCTGCGCGACGCGTGATGCCTTGCCCGACATCTTGCGCTCCGCCCAATTGATGACATGGGCCGTGCTCTGGCCGGTCAGGAATGGGTTTGCCTTGATGACACCCGCGCCCAGCACGTTGATCAGCGGCGCATCGGGCGGCGACGAAAGCACGATGTGTGCGCCTTCCATGCCGAGAAAATGGCACAGATAAAGCCGTCCGGCGGTAATCTTGTGGCCGCGGGCCTGAAGATATGCTTCGCCTTCCTGGGCAAGGTGCGTGACCATTTCCCGGGACAGCGTCGGGTCGAAACGCAGCGCCAGCTGTTCGGCGGTCGACAGCGATCGCGCCAGGTCGGGCCGGTAGGTACGCATCATTCTCAGCCAGGTGCTGGAGATGAACTGGCCGAGGCCCGTGGCGCTCGACAGGGGGTTCTTGGCGGTCGCGCTGCCACCGCTTTCGACGCGGATTATGCGGTCGACCAGCTTGCCCACCGACGAGGCGTCCGACTGGACTGCGGCCACGGCGCTCTGCAGCGGATCGATCGCGGAGCCTCCCGAGTAGAGCTCGAAATGAAGATGCGGCCCCGTCGACAGGCCGGTCGTCCCGATATAGCCGATAATGTCACCCGCCTTGACCGAGAAGCCCGGCTTTACGTTCTGGGCGAATCGCGACAGGTGCGCATAGCGGGTCTCGCGCCCCTTGCCGTGCGAGACCTTGATCAGGTTGCCGTAGTCGTCGGCGTCACCGGCAAAGGCGACCTCGCCGTCGAATGCCGCAACGACGGGCGTGCCGACCGGGGCAGCCCAGTCGACGCCCTTGTGAATTCGCACCACGCCGAGAATCGGGTGCTTGCGCGGGCCGAAGGTCGATTTCATGACGCCGTTCACCGGCGTCACCATGCCGTTGGTGACGGTGACCGTCACCGACTGCTTGTCTTCCGTCATGCACGTGAAATCGCCGCCCGCCTGCGGGCGGAAGACATAGCATTCGATCTTCTTCTGGCTGCCGCGCACCGCCGCGTAGAGCACACGTCCGGCGTTGCCGTCGCGCGGCTCCTGCGAGAAGGCGAGCAGCAGGCGGTCTTCGGGAGTAGTGAACGCGTTGAGATCCTGGCTTCGCGACAAAAGCATGATCGCCTCGCCGATCACCCCCGTCGGGACGCTGTTTCGGGCCGCGGTGGAATAGATGGCATCGAGCAGCCGGTACTGCCGCCTGGGCGCCTCGCTCTGCTCTTCCCCCGAATAGTTGAACAGGTCTTCCGCGACCCAGGGGTCCGCACCTGAGACGAACCCGCCCGCATCGTCACGCGCCACGGTTCCGAGATAGGTCTGGTCGGCGTAGACGGAGACCTGAACCAGCTGGAAGCCGGGCTGCGCCGCCGAGTCCCTGAAGCCGCGCATTGCCACCACGAAGCCGGCCTCGAGCACATCCATGTCGAGGGTCGACTTCAGCGCTTCTCCCGCCAATTTCGCGTCTTCGGCACCAAAACCGTTCTCGAGCACGATCCCGTCGAGCGAGCGGTTCGACTTTACCTTGACGAAAAAGTCCTCGGTCTGCTGGAAGCGCTCCAGTTCCGGAAGGAGGAAGGTGATGCTGGTGGTGTCCTCGACGCGGGTGCGCTTGAACTCCGGAAGCTCCTCCTGGCCGGCGGTGACGGTTTCGCCCCACCCGGCGCCGGTGTCGCCCGTCCCGAGCTCTGCCGCGGGCGGGGCCGGCAACCCGGGCGATGCGACGAGATCCATCTCGTCGAGCGGCACCGGTTGCAGCTCCACATCGTCCGGAATTCCGCCGACCAGCGCGCCCGGACCGTCGAGACTCTCCGGTGCTTCCTCGAGCTGATCGGCCGGGGTCAGCGTCGCGGGCGTGTCGGGATCGAACGAGGCATCCTCGGGAACAACGGTTGGCACTTCCCCGTCCGGCTCTTGCACGGGCACCGCCGCCGGATCGACCGGCAGGGCTTCCGGTGCGGCCGGCTGCGATCGCTGCGCCTGAAAGAAAGCGAAATCCTCCTGGGAAGACGGCAATGTCGTCATGAAGCGCTCGCTCGAACTCAGCATCGAGTCCGAGAGGACCGTGACTTCGCTGGATATGCCGGGAAACAGCAGCCGCTCCGGACGCGGCACCTTGCGGGTCTTCGGCAGGTCGCCCGGGGAACGGCCGATATTGATGATCATCGGGTCGCCGGCGAGATCGACGATTGCCGGCACGAAGACAGGCAGGTCGGCTTCGGATGGACTCTCGGGGCCTGCCGGCTCGGCCGAATCGACGTCGCCCTGCGTGCCGAACGACCATTGATCGCGGGTCAGGTAAAAGGCACTTCCGAAAGCCACGAGCAGTGAGGCGAGCGCAGCCACGGTCCATCGGCGGCGCCGGCTCTGCCTGCGTCTTGCCGCCGTCTCCTGCTTCCTTTCCCTGAAACTTGCGTCGATCTCGTGCATCGGCCGGCTCAGGTCCGGGCAGGCCCCGAAATGAACCGTCCGATAAGCCCGATCACCGAAACGCTCCCGTCCCGAGTGTCAGCTTCTTCTTCTTCTCGCCGGTCGCGATGCGCGGCCCGGCCTTGGGCTTGGGCGCGACAGGCGTTCGCACGACCTTGGAGCGAGAAGGCTTCTTGGTGACCGCGGGAGCCTGCTTCTTCGGCTTGCTGACGGACTTCTTTTCGCCGCCGCTCTGCTTCTTCCTGGTGACTGTCTGGTCGCTTTCGGTGCGGGTGCAGACGACTGTTTCCTCGTTGGTCAACTTGGCGAGAAGCGTGGCGTTCGGGTCCAGTTCGTCGGGCGCTTCCTTCCTGGTTGCGTAGTAGCGCAGGAGCGCCTTGGCCGACCTCGGGCCCCAGTCGCCGTCGATGGCGCTGCGATAGCAGCCCAGCCTGGCGAGCTGCTCCTGGATGGCGCGCGGCATGTCTTCGGGCGCCTCGACCGTCTCGTCCGGTTCCTCACTGGGCAATGGCACGACTGGCTTTTGCTGCAATTCGGAAGGATCGATCGCCGCCAGCTGCTTCTCGGGCTCGACCCCCTGCGCCTCGAGGCCGGGAACCAGGGGAGGCGCAGGCACATCGGCTTTTTCAGGTGAATCGTCGATCGGGAAGAGCCTTGGCACGTCGGGCGCCGATGATGGTCCGGCATCGGGCCGGCCGCCAATGGAGGACTCGGTCTCGTCGGGAACGAGCGGTACGGCGCGGCTGCCGTCCATCACCGGGGCAGGGGGTTGACGAACAGGTGTGCCGTCGCCGGCTCCGGGACGGAGCGGTTCTTCGAGCATGGCGACTATTTCGGGTTCCGGGATGGCGTCGACCGGCTTCGTTGCCGTCTTGTCCTGGGTTGCCGGTTCGGACGAGGTCAGGACGGGCACCTCCGGCATCTCGGGCGGACTCTCGGCGTCAGGTTCGGCCGGATTGGCGATGGCAACTGCTTGCGGCGTTTCAGGGGGCACGGTGGGCTCGACGGCGGCAATCGGTGGAGAAGCCTCGTCGGCCTGGACAACGGCCTGAGGCTCCGGCTGCGTCACGATGACGGGGGTTGCGCCGGCTTTCGCTACAGGCGCTGCCGGCTCGGCAGCCGGAGCGTCGGCGACGGCTTCGGGCTCGGGTCCGTCCAGCGGCACGGTGGCGACGTCGGCTTCTGCGGCGGGGGCAGCCCGTCCGGCTGCCTGGATGTCGGCGAGGGCTCCGGCAACCGGATCCGGCACGCCCAGCGCGGCAGCCTGCAGGTCGGGCGATGTCGGCCCATCCACGGGAGCGTCGGCGGATTCGCGCGCCGGTTCCGCGACGGCAACTGTCGCCTCGGCCTCCGATACAGGCCCCGGATGTTCGGTTGCCGGAGCATTGGCTTCGGCTTCAGTCTGCGGCGCATCGGCGGCTGGTGTCGCAGCCTCTGTGAGGGGCGCTGGGGGCGTCGCCGCGGGGGCA
>JAJFMR010000131.1 GCA_020696915.1 Rhizobiaceae bacterium
AAGGACGTTGAATGACCGCCGGGCCGCGGCGGCCGGAGCTTCGGTCCGGCTCGATGCCGTTTCGTTCAGCTATGGCGAAAGCGAAATGTTTTTCGAGGCGACCGTGGAAGCTTCGTCGATTGCCGCGGTGATCGGGCCGAGCGGCTCCGGAAAATCAACCCTGCTCAATCTGGTGGCGGGTTTCGAAATGCCGCGATCCGGCCGCATCTTCATCGGAGATCTCGACGCCACCGGTCTGCCGCCATCGGCGCGCCCGGTCTCGATGGTGTTTCAGGAGAACAATCTGTTTGCGCACCTCGATGTCGAGAAGAATGTCGCACTGGGGCGCTCGCCGGCACTGAGGCTGACCGCCGGGGACCGGCAAGCCGTGTCGGATGCGCTGTCGCGCACCGGGCTGGCCGGCAAGGAGAAGCGGCTGCCGCGCGAATTGTCCGGAGGCGAGCGCCAGCGTGTTGCGCTCGCCCGCGTCCTTGTGCGCGATCGTCCGGTCCTGCTCCTCGACGAGCCGTTCGCATCGCTCGGTCCGGCGCTCCGCGACGACATGCTGGAACTGCTGAGCGGCGTGCACGCCGAACGGCTCATGACCATCCTGTTCGTGACCCACCAGCCGGATGATGCCAGGCAGCTTGCCGACAGCATCCTTTTCCTCGACGGCGGAAGAGTTGCGGCCAATGGGCCGGCGGCCGATTTTTTCACCCGCGAAGGTCCTGCGGCCTTCAGCCGCTACATCGGGGCAGGCAAGATGGGGGAAACGGGGTGATCCGCCCGCAAGGCGTCGTATTCCTGGTCAACCAGACGTGTTTGGTAATTCTGTGTTCCTGGCGGAGCAAAAAGAGTATTACTCAGCGAACATCGCGTTCGCGAACCGCACCGCGATACATGTGACGAAAGGCACGTTCAGAGCTTGCCCAGAATCCGACCCGGGACCGTTATCGGCGCCAACCGCGCGGCGCGACTCTGCGCGGCGGCCGGACTGTCGCTGTTTTTGGCGGGCTGCCAGATGTTTTCGGGCATCGGTGGCGATACCGTCAGGGAATCGGCCTTCCGGCCTTCCGATCGGCCGGTAACCGTAGACTCCGTATCGAGGAACGACCGTCTGGCCGAACTCGCGAGGGCGCAGCATCCGCGCATCCTGGCCACCTATGGCGGCGAATACTCGGATCCCAGGCTCGAGCGGATGGTCGCCAAGGTGGTCGGCAGCCTGACCACGGTTTCCAGCAATCCGACCCAGGCCTACCGCATCACCATACTGAATTCGCCGAACGTCAATGCCTTTGCGCTCCCGGGCGGCTACCTCTACGTGACACGCGGGCTTCTCGCTTTGGCCAACGACTCGGCCGAACTCGCTGCCGTGATCGCCCACGAGATGGGGCATGTGACGGCCAATCACGGCCTGCAGCGTCAGCAGAAGGAAGCCGAGGAGGCAGTGGCCACCAAGGTGGCGACCGACATACTCGGCGCCAGCCCGACCGCCAAGGCGGCGGTCATCCGCGGCAAGCTGCGTCTTGCGCAGTTCTCGCGCAACCAGGAACTGGAGGCCGACGCGATCGGCATCCAGGCCAGCGGACAGGCCGGCTACGACCCCTCTGCGGCCGGCCGTTTCCTGCAGTCGATGGCAGCCTACAGCGACTTTCGCGCGATCAGCGGCGCCAGTGACGCCAGCCTGGACTTTCTGGCGAGCCATCCCAACGCCCCGCAACGGATCCAGCTGGCACAGCAGCATGCCCGCCGATTTGGTGCGTCGGGCGACGGCCGCCGGGATCGCGATTCCTTTCTGCAAGGCATCGATGGCCTGCTCTTCGGCGACACGCCGGAAGAAGGATTCGTGCGCGGCAACACCTTCATGCATCCGCGGCTGGGCATTTCCTTCTCCGTGCCGGACGGCTTCGTCATCGACAACTCGGCCGTCGCGGTGACCGCGACCGGACCGGGCGACATGGCCATCCGCTTCGACGGCGTGGTGGTCGACCCCGAGACCCGGCTCACGGACTATATCGGCAGCGGCTGGGTCGCTGGCCTGGACGAGAGCAGCGTGCGGGCCGTGACGATCAACGGCAACGACGCGGCCGTTGCTCGCGCGCGCGCCGAAGGCTGGCAGTTCGACATAACGGTGATCCGCTCGGGCGGGCAGGTCTATCGCCTGCTCACCGCGGCGCCGCTCGGCAATCCCTCGCTCGCTGAGGTCGCCGGGAGTGTCGGCGGCAGCTTCAGGACGCTGTCGTCCGCCGACAAGGCGCGGCTGAAGCCGCTTCGCATCCGTGTCGTGACCGTCAGGCCGGGGCAGACCGCCGGCTCCATCGCAGCCGCGATGGTCGGGGTCGACAGGAAGCTCGAACTTTTCCAGCTGCTCAACGCGCTTCCCCAGGGCGCGTCCGTCTCAGTCGGCGACAAGGTCAAGATCATCACCGACCAGTAGGCATCGTCGGCGTTTCTACCGAAATCTGCTTTGTCAGGCCATCTGCCGGCGGAAATCGGGGTTTTCCCTGACCAGCGCGGACTTCAGCTTTTCCAGGGCCCGGCTTTCGATCTGCCGCACGCGCTCCTTGGAAATGCCAAGCGTCTCCCCGAGCGCTTCGAGCGTCGCGCCTTCCTCGGTCAGCCGCCGCTCGGCGATGATTTTCATCTCGCGCTCGTTGAGCACGCCAAGCGCGCTGCGCAGCCAGCCGGCGCGACGTTCGACGTCGATTGCCTCGGCGGCGACTTCGTCTGGCAGCGGCTCGTCCGAGATCAGGAAATCCGAGCGCTCCGCAGACACGCCGCCATTGTCGGTGAGCGGAACGTTGAGCGAAGTGTCCGGGCCCGACAGGCGCGAATCCATCATCGCGACGTCGGCCTCCGAAACACCGAGCGCGGCGGAGATCTCCTTGTAGACGATGGAACTCGACACCGGTTCCGAACCCTGCGCCAGCCTGGCCCGGAGCCTCCTCAGGTTGAAGAACAGCGCCTTCTGCGCCGAACTGGTCCCGCCGCGCACGATAGACCAGTTACGGAGGATATAATCCTGGATGGAGGCGCGGATCCACCAGCTGGCATAGGTGGAGAACCTCACCTCGCGCTCTGGTTCGAAGCGCATGGCTGCCTCGAGAAGCCCGACATGGCCTTCCTGGATCAGGTCCCCCATCGACAGGCCGAAATGCCGGAACCGCGAGGCCATCGATATGACCAGGCGCATATGGGCGAGCGTGATGCGGTGCAGCGCACCCTGGTCCTGACGTTCCCGCCAGCGGAGCGCCAGCATGTGCTCCTCGTCACGTTCCAGATAGGGCGCGCGCATCGCCGCCCTGACCATCGTTCTTCTTGCCGTATCCTGGGTCACGCCGCGCTCCCGAATTCGTGGCACCTCTGTCGATCCGGTACGGCGGATCGGTAGCGGATGTGTGCATGCCGGCCGTCGAGCTCCGGAGCCATGCCTTTTGAACCTAGACAAACGTCGATGGAGCCGTAATGTTCCGGAATACAGGCGGTAGCGAAAGGCTCGACCCGGGGCTCGAGACCGCCCCGAACGACGGCATGCCGTCAGTTGTAGCCGCCGTCGGCGATGATGGTGCGGCCGGTAATCCAGCCGGCATCGTCCGAGGCGAGGAACGCCACAATCCCCGCGATATCGTCGGGTTGACCGATGCGGCCGAGCGGCGTCAGGGACCTGATGCTGTCACCGCGCTCGGCGATGATGCCGGTCGTCATGTCGGTTTCGATAACGCCGGGCGCCACCGCGTTCACGGTAATTCCGCTTGGCCCGAGCTCCTTGGCGTAGCCGTGGGTCAGCGCGACCACCGCCGCCTTTGATGCTGCATAGACCGTGCTGGTGGGAATGGGGCTGTAGGCCAGCCGGGAGGCAAAATGCACGATACGGCCTCCAGGCCTCCGCAGAACGTCCGCGGCGGCCTTGGTCAGCATGATCGCGCCGAGCACGTTGGTGTCGAATATCGTCCGGACATAGTCTTCATCGACCGCGGCAAGCGGACGGTAAGGCCCCACGCCGGCTGTGTTCACCAGGATGTCGAGGCAACCGAAAGCGGCGTGCGCCGCCCCGACCATGCCGGCTGCTGCGCCGGCGTCCGCGATGTTACCGCCAAATGCGGCAGCCTGACCCCCTGCAGCGCGGATTTCGGCAACGATCACATCCGCCTCGGTACTGGCAACGCGGAAGCCGACGGCAACCGATGCACCTTCCGCGGCAAGCCGTCTTGCGACCGCGGCACCGATGCCGCGTGATCCTCCGACGACAAGGGCGGCTTTCCCAGCAAGGCGCGGCATGCTCGTTCGATCTCCGTGGCTTTATCGGCTCCTCGACCACGCGCCTTCCGGAACGTGCTCGAGAGGTTTTGGCGGGCGTGCCTGCCTGTCGACCGGCTTGCTTGCGACTGCCACGACACGCTCGGCGAATTCATCGAGATAGGCGGCGCGTTCGGCGTCGCCGACTCGGGGCGCCGCGTAGGCGACGAAGGGTTCCTCGGTGGTGTAGCCCATATATTGGAGCGTCAGGCGCTGGACGGGCCACAGCACACGGTCGATTTCGCCGTAGACTCCGTCCGGCGCGAAGCGAGCCGTGGTGCCGCCCGTGGTGACGGCGAGCAGTGCCCGACGGCCACGGAAGAGGCCCGTGTCGAAGCGCGCCCCGTCGACATAGGCGAAGCCATAGGCAAGCACCCGCTCGAACCAGCCTTTCAGGATGGCCGGCGGCGCGCCCCACCAGAGCGGGAAGACCAGGACCAGAACGTCCGCCATTGTCACGCGCGCCTGCTCGCGGGCAATCTCGTCGCAGAAGGTATCGTTGCTGGCCGCGTTCGCCTGTTCGGTCTGGTAGTGGAACCGTCCGGCATCGGCGCTCGACAGGAAGTCGTGCCGCCCGGCCTTCGGATCGAAGCCTTCGAGGTAGAGGTCTGACACGACGACCCGGTGGCCGGCCCCGGCCAGCGCGGCGCGGGCGCGTCGCACAAGAGCGGCACCGAAGGAGGTCGGCTCAGGATGCGCATAGACGATCAGAACGCTGGCCATCGTCGGCGGCGCCTCTTCATGCCTGCCGGTCTCAGGCCGCAATATCGAGAAGCGTCGACGCGTTGGTCGAGATGATCTTCCTGATGTCGGCTTTCGAGACCTGGTGGTCGAGCAGGTCGGATACGATCATGCGGTAGCCGTCGACCGGTTTCGGCGCCTCGGTCAGGCCGAGGTCGGAGCCGAGCACGGTGCGGTCGACGCCCGCTACCTCCATCATGTGGACGAGGTCCGAGGTTTCATGCTGCTTGGCGCGGCTGGGAATGAACATGCAGATCGAATGCTCCATGTAGGCGCCGAGCGAGACAAGGCCGCGGATGTCCTCGTCGGAGCAGCCGATGATATAGCTCGGATGGTTGACCAGCATCTTGCGCACGCCGCGCTTCCTTGCTTCCTCGAAGAGGATGAAGAGCTCGGAGACATGCAGGTGGCCTCCGGCAAGAATGATGTCGGCTTCGGCAATCAGGTCGCAGATCTGCTTCGCTTCGTCGATGAGCCTGCCATTGGCGTCGAGCACGGTCAGCGGAATTGGCGGCAGCATCGGCTTGGCGGTTTTGGGAAAGCTCTTCGCCGCATAGGCTTCGATGTGGTTCTTGGCCGCGAATGTCGGGAACCAGACGATCTTGCCGCCGAGCTTGATGGCATGGTCGACGGCATGCGGATTGACGCCTCCCGACGCATTGTTGAGCGCGACGCCGGAATAGAGCTCGATCGGCGCGTCGGGATAGATATCCTTCAGAACCGCGCAGTGCGGCATGCCGACGTAATAGTGGTCCTTGTAGAGCAGCGCCTTGAAGCCGGCATCGCGCGCCATCTCGAACGCTTCGAGGTGACCGAGGATGCGGGGCATGGCGGCCGGACCTGAATGGCAATGCAGGTCCACTGCTCCGACCAGAAGTTCGGCCACTTCGGCGGCGCGGGTGGGCTCCATCGATTCGAGCTGAACGATCCGGGGGTAGTTCGTCGTGGTGTCGGCCATTGTCTCGTTCCTTGTGCTGAGGGTGGCGCCGTTCATGACCTGCCGGCGTCGGATATGTCGCGATAGGCCTTCTGAGCCGCCTGGCGCATGAAACCCTGATCGGAAGCTATGATGAAGGTGGTTGCGCCCATCTCGCCGAAGCGTTTCGCGTCGTCGGCGTTGGCCACCAGCATGGCGACGGGCTTGCCGGCCTGTCTGGCGGCGGCGATGATCCTGTTGCAGACGTCGAGGATTAACGGTGCGTCCATGGCGGGGGCGCCGAGCGCCACCGTCAGGTCGCCGCGGCCGATGAAGACCCCGTCGAGGCCATCTGTGGAAACGATCGCCTCGATCTCGTCGAGCGCTTCCGGGTCCTCGATCATTGCAATGAAGGTCACGCTGTCGTCCTGTGCGCCGACGTGATCCCAGACGCCCGCCGCGCCGAAACCGCCGGCCCGCGTCGTGTTGGAGAAACCGCGGCGGCCGCCCCGGTAGCGGCATGCGGAGGCGATTTCCAGCGCCTTGGCCGCGCTCGACACGTGCGGGACGAGAACGCCGGTCGCGCCGTCGTCGAGGACCGAGAGGATTTTTGCAGCAGTCGGCTCCGCGACGCGAACGATGCCGGCGGTTCCCGCGGCGCGGGCCGCCAGCAGCGCGCCGTCGATCGCCACCCGATCCCACGGCGCGTGCTCTTCGTCGATCACGACGAACTCGAAGCCGACAGCCCCGATTATCTCGACCGGATGCGTGGCGGGTGTCTTGATGAAGGTGCCGATGAGGCGTTCACCGGCGATGAAGCGGCGGCGAAAGCTGGTGGACGCGGTGCTGGTTTCAGGCATCGGGTGACAACTCCTTGAAGTCTATCAATTTACCGGCAGCATGGCGTGCGGCAGCAACAATGAGACGGGAGCGACGGCAGCCACCAGCACGAGGACCAGAATGCAGATCGCGATCAGTGGCAGTGCCTCGCGTGCGACCTTGGTGAGCGTCTGTACCGATGCCGCGCAGACAATGAAAAGCAGGATGCCGACTGGCGGCGTGGCCATGCCGATGACGACGTTTATCACGACCATGGTGCCGAACTGGACCGGATCCATTCCAATCATGTTCTGGAACTGCAGCAGGATCGGCATGGTCAGAATGAGAATCGAGATCGGCTCAAGGAACATGCCCAGGATCAGCAGCACCACGTTGAGGAGGATCGTCACCACGAGCGGATCCTCGCTGATCGAAAGCACCGCCGACGCAATCGTCGTCGGCACCTGCTCGAGCGTGAAGACGAAGGCGACGATGCTCGCCATGGCGGTTATGAAGAGGATCGAGGAGCTGACGAGAGTTGTGGCGATCATCGACTCCCACATGCGGCGGAGGGTGAGGTCGCGATAGGCGAATCCGACGAGCAGTGCGTAGAGGACGGCCACTGCGGCGGCTTCGGTCGCCGTGAAGATTCCCGTCTTGATGCCGACGACGATGATCAGCGGCAAGATCAGCGCCGGAACGGTGCGCAGCGTCGCCTTGCGCCGCTCGGCCCAGTCCATCTTCGGCGTTATCGGGAAACCGTCGCGCCGCGCCCGCCACGACGCATAGATGAGCAGACCTCCGACGATCAGCAGGCCCGGCCCGACCCCGGCCAGGAAAAGTTGCCCGATCGACGTGCCTGACAGGACGCCGTAAATGATCATTGTGATC
>JAJFMR010000132.1 GCA_020696915.1 Rhizobiaceae bacterium
GGCTCGCCGATCAGCACCGGATTGTTCTTGGTGCGCCGCGAAAGCACCTGGATGGTGCGGCGGATTTCCTCGTCGCGGCCGATCACCGGGTCGAGCTTGCCGGATTTGGCGTCCGCGGTGAGATCGCGGGCATATTTCTTGAGCGCGTCGTAGCCCTGCTCCGCATTGGCCGAATCGGCGGTGCGGCCCTTGCGCAATTCGTTCACCGCTTCATTGAGCGTCTGCGGCGTGACACCTGCCTTGGCAAGGATGTCTGCCGTCTTTGCCGAGGTCTCCACCGCGAGTGCCGTCAGCAGCCGTTCGACGGTGACGAAACTGTCCCCCGCCTTCCTCGCCATCTCCTCGGCCGAGGCGAAAACCTTTGCGAGCGGCTGCGACAGATAGAGCTGGCCGTTGCCGCCCTCGACCCGGGGCAGCGCATTGAGAGCCGCGTCGACGGCCATCTTCACCGCTGCTGCACTGCCCCCGGCGCGTTCGATCAGCGAGGCGGCGAGCCCCTCCTGATCATCGGCGAGGACCTTGAGGAGGTGCTCTGCGGTGAATTGCTGATGGCCGCGGGAAAGCGCCATGGTCTGCGCCGACTGGATGAATCCGCGCACCCGCTCCGAGTATTTTTCGATATCCATCGATGTCTCCGTTCCGTTGCCGGCCCGCTCATGCGGCGCCGGACCGGTCAAGGCTGACGAACCCGCTCCTGCAGCCGGGTCCAGATTACAGGCGGGATATGGGTATCGCGCTGATTTGGCTCAAGTCGGGAGTGGGGCAGCGGCGCAAGAAAATCCGTTCCGCGGCCGCGGAACAGCCTCCAGACGGCCGATCCTTGCGAAGCCGTGGCGTTTTGGCTAAGCAGCCGCGAGATCGAGCGCCTCGGCCTGCCCGAGGCGCTTTCATTTCCAAGGGCGCGCCCGGTCGGCGCAAGGGCATTTCATGGCGCGCATCGTGATGAAGTTCGGCGGGACTTCGGTCGCCGATATCGCCCGGATCCGGAACGTCGCGCGCCACGTCAAGCGCGAGGTGGACGCCGGCCACGAGATCGCGGTCGTGGTTTCGGCGATGGCCGGCAAGACCAACGAGCTCGTCGCCTGGACGCGCGAAGCCGCTCCGATGCACGACGCTCGCGAGTACGACACCGTCGTGGCTTCCGGCGAGCAGGTGGTCACGGGGCTGCTGGCGATTGCGCTGCAGTCCGTCGGCGTGGATGCGCGCTCCTGGCAGGGCTGGCAGATCCCCATCCGCACCGACAGCTCGCATGGCGCCGCCCGGATCCAGGAGATCGACGGAACCGGGCTGATCGGCCGTTTCAGGAAGGGTCAGGTCGCAGTGATCTCCGGCTTCCAGGGGCTCAGCCCGGACAACCGCATCGCGACGCTCGGACGCGGCGGTTCCGACACCAGCGCGGTGGCCGTTGCCGCGGCGGTCGGTGCCGACCGTTGTGACATCTATACCGATGTGGACGGGGTCTACACCACCGATCCGCGAGTGGAACCCAAGGCACGGCGGCTGTCGAAGATCTCCTTCGAGGAGATGCTCGAAATGGCTTCGCTCGGCGCCAAGGTTCTGCAGGTCCGCTCGGTCGAACTGGCAATGGTGCACAAGGTCAGGACGTTCGTGCGCTCCTCCTTTGCCGATCCGGGCGCCCCCGGAATGGGGGATCTTCTCAACCCCCCCGGAACGCTCATTTGCGACGAGGATGAAATCGTGGAACAGCAGGTCGTCACCGGAATCGCCTACGCCAAGGACGAAGCCCAGATCTCTCTTCGCCGCGTCGCCGACAGGCCCGGCGTTGCAGCCGGCATCTTCGGCCCGCTGGCCGCCGCCAACATCAATGTCGACATGATCGTCCAGAACATATCGGAGGACGGGTCGCGCACCGACATGACCTTCACGGTACCCTCCGGCGACATCGGCAAGGCGCTCGCCGTTCTCGAAGGCGTCAAGGAGACGATCGGCTTCGATGTCGTGCAGCATGATGAGGGCATGTCGAAAATCTCGGTGATCGGCATCGGCATGAGGAGCCACGCCGGCGTCGCCGCAACGGCGTTCAGGGCGCTGGCGGACAAGGGCATCAACATCCGCGCGATCACCACGTCGGAAATCAAGATATCGATCCTCATCGACGGGCCCTATACTGAACTCGCGGTTCGCACTTTGCATTCCGTCTACGGGCTCGATAAGCAGTAGACTGATGATTTGCCTGGTGTCTGCCGGCCGCCGCCAGAGGTGCTCCGGCGCGCAGAACCCGGATGGAGACGATGTTCCTGGAAGCCCCATTTGATGCGTGATACGGCTGCCGGACCGCGCGTTCTGCTGAAACGGCTGCGCGAGCTCATGGCGGAGCCGCTCGATCCGCAGGGGCGGCTTGACAGAATAGTCCATCACATAGCCCTGAACATGGTCGCGGAGGTCTGCTCGCTCTACGTCCTGCGCGCCGATTCGGTGCTTGAGCTCTATGCGACCGAGGGTCTCAACCCGGGCTCGGTGCACCACGCGCAGCTCCGGCTCGGGCAGGGCCTGGTGGGCACCATCGCGGCGTCCGCCCGCGCCCTCAACCTTTCGGAGGCGCAGCAGCACCCGGCCTTCGCCTACCTGCCGGAAACGGGCGAGGAGATCTACAATTCCTTCCTCGGCGTGCCGGTGCTGCGGGCGGGCCGCACGCTCGGCGTTCTCGTCGTGCAGAACCGCACGAAACGGCAGTACCGCGAGGACGAGGTCGAAGCTCTCGAGACGACCGCCATGGTGATCGCCGAGATGATTGCCGCCGGCGATCTTGCGCGGCTGACCCGGCCGGGCCTGGAACTCGACCTGAAGCGGCCCGCGAGCTTCACCGGCCTCTCCTTCAACGACGGCATCGGCCTCGGTCACGTCGTGCTGCACGAACCACGCATCGTGGTGACCAATCTCTTCAACGAGGATTCCGAGGAGGAATTGCGGCGGCTCGAAGCGTCGCTCAACTCACTCAGGTTGTCGATCGACGACATGCTGTCGCGTCGCGACGTCGCCTTCGAGGGCGAACACCGCGCGGTGCTCGAGGCCTACCGCATGTTCGCCAATGACCGCGGCTGGGTCAGGCGGCTGGAGGAGGCGGTGCGCAATGGCCTGACCGCCGAGGCGGCGGTCGAGAAGGTGCAGAGCGACATGCGTGCGCGCATGCTCCACATGACCGATCCCTATCTGCGCGAGCGGATGAGCGATTTCGACGATCTCGCCAATCGCCTGCTCAGACAGCTGATGGGCAGGAGCTCGGACGACATCGCCGCGGCGCTGCCGAAGGACGCCATAATCGTCGCCCGCTCGATGGGCGCAGCCGAGCTCCTCGATTATCCGCGCGACAAGCTGCGCGGCCTGGTGCTCGAGGACGGCGCCGTCACCAGCCATGTGGTGATTGTCGCGCGCGCGATGGGAATCCCGGTGGCCGGCCAGATGAAGGGTGCCGTTTCCATGTCGGAAAACGGCGACCCCATCATCGTCGACGGCGACGAGGGCACAATTCACCTGCGGCCACAGGCGGACCTCGAAGCAGCCTATGCCGAGAAGGTGCGGTTCAGGGCGCGGCGGCAGGAACTCTACCGCGAGCTGAGGAAAAAGCCTTCCGAGTCGCGCGACGGCGTCAAGGTGGAACTGCTGATGAACGCCGGCCTCGCCGTCGACCTGCCGCAGCTCGCCGAATCCGGAGCCGCCGGCATTGGCCTTTTCCGCACCGAGCTGCAGTTCATGGTTGCCTCGACCTTTCCGCGCGCTGAGGCGCAGGAGCGTCTCTATCGCGACGTGCTCGATGCCGCTCAGGGCCGCCCCGTCACCTTCCGGACAATCGACATCGGCGGCGACAAGGTGCTTCCCTACTTCAAGAACGCCGTCCACGAGGAGAACCCGGCTCTCGGCTGGCGTGCCGTCCGCCTGACCCTCGATCGGCCGGGTCTGCTTCGGACACAGATCCGGGCCCTTCTGCGGGCGGCCGGCGGGCGCGAGCTGAAGATAATGCTTCCCATGGTGACGGTGCTTGCTGAGATCGCCCAAGCCCGCGAAATTATCGACAGGGAGGTCAGGCACCTTTCCCGCTTCGCGCATCTGCTGCCGACCAGCCTGAAGCTTGGGGCGATGATCGAGGTGCCCTCGCTGCTCTGGCAACTCGATGAACTGATGCAGGCAGTCGACTTCGTGTCCGTCGGCTCCAACGATCTGTTCCAGTTCATCATGGCGACGGATCGCGGCAACACCCAGCTCGCCGACCGTTTCGATCCGCTTTCGGTTCCTTTCTTGCGGGCGCTGAAGCAGATCGCCGATGCCGGCCAGCGCAACCAGACGCCGGTAACGCTGTGCGGAGAGCTGGCCGGCCGGCCGCTGTCGGCCATGGCGCTGATTGGCGTCGGCTTCCGCGCGATATCGATGTCGCCGGCGGCGATCGGCCCGGTCAAGGCGATGCTGCGCGAACTCCCCGTCGGCGACCTCGATGCCTTCATATCCGACAATCTGGCCGGCCATGCGGCGAACCTGCCAATGCGGGCTCTGCTGCAGGGCTTTGCGGACGACCGCGGCATTCCGTTGTAGCGGGGACCGCCGTTTCCGACCCGATCAGACCCAAACTCGAACGTCCCGCACGCCCCATGTTCACGCACCTCATTGCTACGCCCTGTCGGACTGCTAGACTCCCGGCATGATCAGCCTGCCGCGCGATCGCATGGACCAGTTGGTGAAGCGCTTCGACATGCTCGAAGCGCAAATGGCCGCGGGCCCGGCCGCCGATGCTTATGTGAGGCTCGCTTCCGAATATTCGGAGCTGAGCGCCATAGCGGGCAAGATCAGGGAGCTGCGCAGGGCCGAGGGCGAACTCGCCGATCTCGAGGGTATGCTTGCCGAAAAGGCGACCGATGCCGACATGCGGGCGCTGGCGCAATCCGAACTCCCTGCAGTCGAGGAAAACATCGAGACGCTGCGCCGCGACATCCAGATTCTGCTGCTGCCCCGGGACGCCGCCGACGAACGCAACGCCATCCTGGAGATCCGGGCCGGCACGGGCGGCGACGAGGCCGCGCTGTTCGCCGGCGACCTGTTCCGGATGTATGAGCGCTATGCCGCGAACCAGGGCTGGCGCTTCGAAGTGGTGTCTGCAAGCGACGGCGAGGTCGGCGGCTACAAGGAGATCATAGCTACCGTGTCCGGCAAGGGCGTATTCGCGAGACTGAAATTCGAATCGGGCGTGCACCGCGTGCAGCGTGTGCCGGCAACCGAGGGCAGCGGCCGCATCCACACGTCGGCGGCGACGGTGGCCGTACTTCCCGAGGCCGAGGAAGTCGACATCGAGGTGCGCACCGAGGATATCCGCATCGACACCATGCGAGCGTCCGGCTCCGGCGGCCAGCATGTGAACACGACCGACTCGGCCGTTCGCATCACGCACCTGCCGACCGGCATCATGGTCGTTCAGGCCGAGAAGTCGCAGCACCAGAACCGCGCCCGCGCCATGCAGATCCTGCGTGCCAGGCTGTTCGACATGGAGCGCAGCCGCGCCGCCGAAGAGCGCTCCGAATCACGCAAGCTCCAGGTTGGTTCGGGTGATCGCTCGGAGCGCATCCGCACCTACAATTTTCCGCAGGGCCGCGTCACGGATCACCGGATCAACCTGACGCTCTACAAGCTCGACCGGGTGATGCTTGGCGAGCTCGACGAGATCATCTCGGCGCTGATCGCCGATCATCAGTCGAAGCTCCTGGCGGACTTCGGCACGGATTCCTGATTCGATGCGTCCTGACCGTGGCGTTCCCGCAGCTGGTGGCAAGACCCTTGCGAAACTCCACCGGGAGGCGCGTCTCAGCCTCGAGGCGGCCGGTGTAGGCACCCCCGAGCTTGACGCCCGGCTGCTCGTCCAACACGTTTCCGGAACTTCGGCCACCGACCGGGCCGCCCGGCCGGAAATGGCCGTGGACGGCCGCGTCGCCGCGGCCGTGGAAGCCGCGCTCAGGCGGCGCATCGGCGGCGAGCCCGTCCACCGTATCCTCGGCTTTCGCGAGTTCTACGGGCTCAGGCTTAAACTATCGCCGGAGACGCTGGAACCGCGTCCCGACACCGAGATTCTGGTCGACGCGCTCTTGCCTTTCGTGCGGCGCGTCGCCGCTTTCGAGGGAAGCTGCAGCATCCTCGATCTCGGCACCGGCAGCGGGGCCATCGCCTTGGCGCTGCTTGCCCAAGTGCCGGATTCCATTGCAACGGGGGTCGACGTTTCCCAGGAATCGGTGGCAACGGCGAGAGACAATGCACGAGCGCTGGGACTGGCAGCACGTTTCACCGCGGTTCAATGCGACTGGTTCGAAAAAATTTCCTGCCGCTACCATGCAATTGCCTCGAACCCTCCCTATATCCCCTCCGACGAGCTTTCGACCTTGCCCCGCGAGGTCAGGTATTTCGATCCGGCACGCGCGCTTGACGGCGGTGCGGACGGGCTCGAGGCCTACCGGACGATCGCTGGACGCGCGCACGCGCATCTCGAGCCGGGCGGTGTGATCGCCGTGGAAATCGGAGCATCCCAGAAACCGGAAGTGGAAGGATTGTTCATAGCGGCCGGATATGGCCTCCAGGACGCCCGGCGCGATCTTGCCGGACGTGACCGGGTTCTCGTTTTCCGCCGCCGTTGAGCCTTTTTTGCGCAGCACAAAAACCACTTGGCATTCCCGGCGAATGCGGATAGGGTCGCGCCAACCGGATAAGACGAAGCAGGCAGTTCTGTCAGCGATTCGGCTTCCTGAAGACAGCGAACTGCCTCTTTGCGTAGACAACGCCTTGGCTTCGCGTGGGGATTGTCCGGCGGTCATATGTAACCGGAAACGGGATGGACGTGGCGCCAACGCAATTGATGCGGGCGAACACCGTTAGAGCAGTACGGAACGGCAGGCTCGATAAGCCTCCGCAGCCGTCACATTTCAAAACCAAGAGAGTATGATGAGGCCACAACAGCAGAACAGGCGCATGCGCGGCCGTAATGGCGGCGGCAGCAACAACAACCGCAAGGGTCCCAACCCGCTTACGCGCAGTTACGAGAGCAATGGCCCGGATGTGAAAATCCGCGGATCCGCTCAGCAGATCGCCGAAAAATATGCCCAGCTCGCCCGTGACGCGCAAGGCTCCGGCGACCGGGTCATGGCGGAAAACTACCTTCAGCACGCCGAGCACTACAATCGCATCATCGCGGCCGCCCAGGCGCAGATGCCGATCCAGAACATGCAATCCGGCCGCGACATGTCGGACGACGATATGGACGAGGATCGGGACGATTATGACAGCCCCGGCAGCCAGAACGCCGGCAACGCCGAGCAACCGCAGCCATTGTCCGGCGGCGGCACGCAGTCGGTCAATCTCGGGGCAGCGCCGCAGCCGGTCATCGAAGGCACCCCTGCCGAGGTCGCTCTCAACGCGGAAGCGGGCGGCGACGGCAGCCGGTCTGGCGATCGGCACCAGCCGAACGGCGCGAATGGCAACGACCAGGAAGGCGGCGGTCATCGCCGTGCACGGCGCCCGCGTCGTGGCGGCGAACGTCACCGTCCGGAACTTAATGGCGAAGCCGCTGACGCCGCGGCTGCCGGTCGGACCGCCGACGAGGAGGCGAACGCTTCCGC
>JAJFMR010000133.1 GCA_020696915.1 Rhizobiaceae bacterium
CACGACGCTCGCCCCCATCTTCAGCGACCCGGATCTGACCGTACCGCTGGTGAATCCTCAAGTCCTTCTGTCGAAGACCGACAGCCTGGGCGCGCGGTACGGCAAGTTTGCCAAGCCGGTCTATGTCGGTCAGCCCTACTATCTCGACATCAACACGACCGAACAGAGCGGCATCCGGGGCGTGCCGCTGACCTCGATTGATGGCGTCAATGCCTCTCTCGGCACCGCGACCGCGACCGGCTCGACGCGGGCGCGGACCCTGGCGGATCGGGCGAGCGACACGATCCACGCACTCGACTACGGCGCGATCGGCAACAGCCCGACCACTAACACCGCAACCCTGACGACGGCGATTGGTGCGGCGGCGGCGCGCGGCGGCGGCTATGTCCGTCTGCCGGCCGGTGTGATCGTGTTCAACCAGATCACCATCCCGCAGCATGTGGTGCTGGCCGGGTACGGCCGCGCCGCCACCATCCTGCAAAGTCAGGTGGCGGGGCGCGCGATCGAGTTGACCGGCGCCGACAGCGGTCTGGCGGACCTGACCCTCGACGGCATCAGCCTGATTGACGGATCGGTCGGCCTGTACGGGCGGGCGATCAATCGCGTCCGGCTGGATAATGTCGAGATCAAGCGGTTCGACAAGGGTGTGTTCTTCCGGGGCGGGCGCGATCACGTCTACCGCAGCCTCGATATCGTCAACAACGGTAGCGGCATCAGCCTTCGCGGCGACGATGACTTTGTTGGCACCGGCGTTGGCGACGAGTTCAGCGGCCTCGACTGGTTCCAGGGCGCCGTGCGCGAGCACCTGGGCGGCGGTCTGGATCTGACGATGTTCGACATGCCGGTCAAGCATAATGTTTTCCATCAGGTCGATTTCATCGATAACCTGACCGAACCCGCCGTGCTGGTGACCGGCGCCTCCTTCTCGTCCTTCCGGCACTGCTATTGGGAGGGCAACACGGTCAACATGACCGTGGAGGACAATGCCGACACGACCTTGCTTGACCGAAGGGTGGTCGGCCTGTCGATCGACGGCGGACAGATGGTCAACGGCACCCTGACACTGGACGGTCTGTGTCAGGATGTGGTGCTGGAACGGATGGAACTGAACGGCCTGGAGATCCAGGCCAACGTGCCCGACACGCAGGTTCTCGTCCGCGACTGCACCGAGATCGACACGCTGATCAGCGGCGACACCACCAAGGTAGTCCGGTTCCGCACGGTTAACGCCGGCTCTGTCACCGGCCAGACGACGAACGCCACCCCGCTTGTTGCCTGGAAAACAAGACTCCAGCCGAACGAAGTCGTCATCGTCGACTGCATTGCCACGGCGGAGGCGATCAACACGACGGACCATGCGGCCTATGCCATCATCGCCGCTGCGCGTCAGCCTCCCGCCACACTGACCTTCGATGAGCGGACGGCGGCGTTCAGCGTGGGCAAGCTCCTGATCGGTGGCACGTCGGGCGCGACCGGCATCATCACGGCGGCGACGAACGCCACGACCGGCACCATTTCGCTGGCGTCGGTGGAGGGCACGTTCCTCGACAACGAGCTTCTGACCGAGGAAGGCGGCACCGGCGGCGCCCGCGTCAACGGCGCCATGATCCACGGCGTCAATACTCTCGTCGGAACCCCGCTGACCACCTTCACGGCGGAAAGTCCGGACACCCTGACCTGGGGATTGTCCTTCGCCGTGGCGCAGCAGGAGCTACAGCTTATCGTCACCGGAGAGGCGGCAAAGACGATCATCTGGACAATCAACGTCCGCATGACGGTGGCCTGATGGCCTGGATCGATATCCCGCTGGGCGCACAGCTTCTAACGAACCTCTCGCCCGAAAGCGTTTCGCGACAGGTGACCGAACAGGAGAACGCTTACACGACGGAACTCGGCACTCTCGCCCGGTTCCCTGGCTTGGTCCCCTTCGTCACCCTGCCCACGACCGGCCCGGTCTACCTGGAGGAATGGCGCGGCGACCTGATCGGGGTAACCTCGGGCGGCATCGTCTACCGCATCGGATCGACCGGCCTGATCCAGAACGTCACCGGCGCCGCCGTCGTTGGGGGCGGGCGCCCGACCTTCGCCTCTACGGCCGACGAGCTTGTGATGGCGGCCGGCTCTCAGATCGTGAAACTGGCGGGAGATCGAACCGAGATCCTGTCGGCGCAGGCGCCGGAAACGAGCCATATCGTTTTCGTCAGCGGCTATCTGGTCGCGATCGAGCCGCGATCCGGCCGCTTCCGGCACTCCAAGCCGGGCCGGTACGCGGAATGGGACGACCTCGATGTGTTCAGCGCGGAGGGCCAGCCGGACGACATCGTGGCGGCGATTGCGACCGAGTTCGATGAACTGCTACTGGTCGGCCCGAAGTCGATCGAGCAGTTCGACGCTTCGCCCAATGGCACCATCCCCTTCTTCCGGCGCTGGAGCGTCGGCACCGGCGTTTATCCCGATGCGCTCAACACCCTGCACAATGCCGACAACGCGGTGTGGGCGCTGTCGCGCAAGCTGGAGTGGGTGCGGATCTCGGGTCAGACATCGGACGCGACTTCCGGCCAGATCCAGCGGGAGCTTGAGGAAGTGGACGACTGGTCCGACGCCTGGGCGTGCGAGATCGGTATCTCCGGTCAGCGGTTCCAGATCCTCCAGGCGCCGAACGCCACCACCCGGTACGGCACCAAGGGGCGTACATGGCTGTACGATTACCGGCAGCGCCGGTGGTCAACCCTGTACGGCTGGGACAATGAAGCCAACCTTCCGACGCGCTGGCCGGGATGGAGCTACAAGTTCCTCGGCGGGCAGCACTATGTCGGCGGCGAGGGTGTGATCTACCGCCTCGATCCTGATGTGTCGCACAACGACGGGCGGATACAGCGGTTCCTGTGGCGCTCCGGTCATCTGGACGGGCAGGCGGGAAGCGGGATGCGGGTGGACAATCTCCGTGTCCGGCTGAAGCGGGGCGCCATCGGGCCGAACGATCAGCCGGGGCAGATCAGCGTCCGCGCCAATCGGGACAATCGGGGCTTCAGCCGCGCCTGGAAGAAGTCTCTCGGCAAGGCCGGACAGCGGAACATGGTGGTCGAGTGGGGTCCGATGGGCATGGCTGACACGTGGCAGTTCGAACTTGAGTGTACCGATGGCGTACCGATCGAGATCATGGACGTGAAGGCTGACGTGACGGTGGTTCGATGACGATCCCGACGCCTCCCCGGCTGACCGGGCAGCAGAACACAGACCTCGCCGCCATGATCGAGTGGGCGTGGGGTCTGTACCGCGAACTGGTTCTCCAGAACGCCGAACAGGTACGGCTGGCGCGCATCGGCGCCGTGCCCCGACTCGAACCGGACACCGCGACCACTCCGGAGACGGCGGAAGCCGTCAACGCCATCATCACCGCCGCGAAGGGGTAATCCATGGGCGCACTTCAACAGATCGTGGCGACCGATCCGCGCGCCGCGCGTCAGGCGGCGACCGCTCTCAAGACGAAGGGCAGGGGGTCGGACACTGAACTGGCACACCTCAACCCGCGCGAACTGATCCAGCTTCGCCGGATCTCGGGCCGCGCGCCGGACGGATCGGAGGACGATATCAACCCCGCGACCGGCCTTCCGATGTTCGATGACGACAGTGGCGAGGGCGACGGCGGGCCGGGTAATGGCGGCAACACCAGTTCGGCTGGCGAGAACACGGGCGGCTCCAATCCAGGAGGCACCGATAGCAATACTGGCGGCAGTCCTGGGAACGGTGCCGGCGACGGCGGCAGCGACAGCATGGGCTACGGTCGCGATGTCGGCTATGGCTGGGGCGCCAGTCCGACCGGCTTCTCCAGCCCGAACAGCATCAACGAGGCGGAGGCGAGTGCGGCATCGCGCGCCGGTTCCAGTGTCGCGGACGGCTACGCCGGCATGTCGCAGGCGCAGGCGAACGCGCTTGGCGTGGGATGGAACGAGTACAGCGAACAGACAACCGGCCTGATGGGTGGGTTAAACCGGGGGCTTGGCGTCACGGTCGGAAGGCCAACCCTCGATAACCCCCATGCCACATATGATGTTCGCGAGGATGTGGTTGGCGCTATTGGTGGTATGTTCGGCCCGATCGGCTCGCTCGCGGCCAAGGCGGCGCAGGCGATCGGGATAGCGCCGCAGGATGTCAGTCTGCACAGCGGAAACTTCGCGTCTCAGGTCGGCCCCAATCACAGTTCCTCGACGAGCGTTGCGGACGCCATCGGTTCCGAGGGTACTCCTGGCCGGGACCCTTCGATGGCGACCAACTCCGAGAGCACCCATGCCGGGCCGGACACCTCGAACGGCAACAATGGCGCCGAGGGTGCGCTTTCCGGCCGATCGACCGTCGCCGGCACGACGCCGGCCGAGGCGATGCTTGATGACACGGAGGGGCTATGGGACCCGATTAAGGCGAGGGAGCGAAACGCCTTCCGAATGACTGAAGCCGGTAAGTATATCGATGACCTGAGACAACGATGGGGATTTGACCAGATGGAAGGTTCTCGCCTTTCCAGCATTGTTGCCGGTGCCGGCCAGTTCGGCGATAGCCAAGTGGCCCACCTGACGCCGCAGATGCAGTCATTGCTGAAGGCGTCGGGCGGCGTCGGGACGAGGAACCCGGCGACCGGCTTGCCGCAGTTCTACGCTCTCGCCGACGTGAACCGGGCGTACCAGGAAGTGTTGGGGCGGCAGGGTGACGCGGAGGGCATCCAGAACTGGTCACGGGTCAACCCGAACGGCACCTATAACGATCTGGTGCAGCAGTTCCGGGGGACTGACGAGGCGCAGAACAACGCGATTAATTCGGCCTACAAGACGCTGCTGGGCCGCGATGCCGAGAACAATGATGTGGTGCAAAGCTGGAATACCGCCATGGACACATGGAATGGTCAGGGGAAGGACCCTTACGCCGAACTCCTGAATCACTTCAAGGGGTCGCAGGAGTACAAATTAAAACCCGCCACGCCGGCCGCGCCGGCTACCCCGACGACGACACCGACTGCCACACCGACGACACCGGCCACCCCGACGACGACACCGACCACTACACCGACGACACCGGCCACCCCGACGACGACGCCGGCGACAGTCTCCCCGCTCCAGAACGTCTCTACTCTGACGCCGGTTCGCGTGCCCCGGTTCCGCTCGCGCCGGTACGCCGGCTACATCGCGCCGAACTTCTCCAGTTAAGACACATCACACGGAGGGCGCCGCATGGCCGGCTTCATGGACTTCATCACAGAGAATGCCGGCGATCTGATCAGTGCCGGCGTCCAGATATTCAACACCAGTCAGACCAACTCCGCGAACCGGCAGGCGGCGCGCGACACCGCAGCCCTGTCGGGCGAAGCGGCGGACATCCTGAAGGGCGGCTACGACACGCAGCTTGCCGAACTGCTGGCCGGATCGGATGCGATTTCCAAGCTCTACGGTCAGGGCTTCGGCGCCACGTCGAACTGGCTGACCGACAACAACAATGCCTATGGCGGATCGATCCGCGATGCTGTCGGCAACTACAATAACGGTATGGCCGGCGCGTCGAATGGCTTCGGGTCCGGCATGTGGGCGTCGGACGCGCGGTTCGGTGGCGAGATGGCCCGCAGCGCCAGTGATTACGCGGGTGCCCTGTCGGGCGTCGGCAACCAGTACGCCGGGGGCGCCAACACATATGCCGGCGCCCTGTCCGGCATCGGACAGAACTATGTCGGGGCGACCGGCGCATACGGCAACACGCTGACCGGCATCGGCCAGCAGTTCGGCGGCGCCACAGATCAGTATGCCGGTGCGCTCCAGGGGATCGGGAACCAGTACAGCGATGAGATGGGTATCGCCGTCGATGGCTACGGCAACATCATCTCGAACGGTTACGGTCAGGCCGGCGATATCGTTGGCAATGCGGCTGACCAGTATCAGGGTCAGTACCAGCAGTACCAGCAGGCGGGCGGCGAGGCGCTGAATCAGCTTCGTCAGACGATGGCGCAGGACCCCGCGACCTGGAACCCCGCACAGCGGCGCATGATCGATGAGTACCGTCGCAACGCCGGGGCCAATCTGGCGGCGAGTGGTTTGCGAGGCGCCGGCCGCGCCGGCATCGCGGCGCAGAACGAGGGCGAGGCGGAGTTGATGGCGAGGCTGTATCAGCAGAACCAAGCCCGATCGGACGCCGCGACCAACAGCCTAATGAACACTGGCTACAGCGCCACGGGGCAGATCGCCGGCAACATCGAGCGGGCCGGCAACAGCCTGGCGAACCTCTACACGGGTGCGGCCGACAAGATCGGTTCGGCTGGTCTGTCGTCCGCTCAAGCCGTGGCGCTTGCCCGTTCTCGTCTGGCGGAAGGCGGCGCGCAGTCGCAGCTTACAGCCAATCAGTATATCGCCAAGCTGGCGGAGAGCGGCGCCCTGCAAACCCTGGAAGGACAGAAGGCGCTCGCCGCCCTTCTCGGGAAGGGTGCTGATGCGCAGCTTGACGCTTCGAAGACGGGCGCGGCCCTGGCTGAGAAGGGGGCTGGCGCGCAGTTCGAGAACGCCAATCTCGCGGCCGGCAACAGCATGAAGACGGGCGCCTCGATCGTCGGGAACCAGTACAACACCTGGGCCGACATGGCGGGCAAGGGCTTGTCGTCCAACACCGACATCGCGTCGAAGACGGCGCAGACCGGCTCCAATATCGCGGACCTGATCGGCCGGTACTACGGCAACCTGACCAACCTTTCCGGTCAGGACGCCACGGCGAGCGCCAACACTGCGTTCGCCAAGGCGCAGACCGATGCCGGCGCCAAGACGGCGGGCGGACAGGCCATGATCAACGCGGCACTCCAGAACACAAGCAATTGGGGGACGAGCCTCGGACAGCTTAGTTCGATCATCGCATCCGACATGAAGAACCAGACGGCGCGGCCGAGTGCTTACGCGCAGCCGATCATATGGGACAGCACCAAGCGGAGTGACGGCACGTCCGGACCCGCCGTAACCTGGGGGAGTTACTAATGACCGGACCTCTCGGCCGTATCATGACGGTGAATCCCGGTCCCGTCATGCCGCAGCTTCAGGCACCCCGAAGTTACGTCGGGACACCCTTCATCGACGCGCAGCTTCGCGGCAATCAGGAGATGCGGGCACAAGACAATCATGCCGTCTCCATGAACAAGGCGGCTTTCGACGTGAACCGGGCGAATGCCGGCATCGCGAACGATCAGGCTTTCGGCGCCGGCCTCCAGGACATCGTTGCCGATCCGACGATGAGCGAGCCGGAACAGCAGCAGAAAATCGGCTTGCTGGCGGCGAACACCGGCAAGTCCGACATCACCTTGAGGATGCAGGATCAGGAGTATCAGCGCCAGACGAAGGTTGAGGGTCAGGTCATGGAGCTTGCCGGCGCCGGCAACATCGCGGCGGCGAAGCATCTGGCGCAGAAGCACGGCATCCAGATACCGGACGAGGTTCTGAATGATGGGGTGCTGACCAAGGGGTTCGCGATCGGCGTCAAGCTGTACGACTACGACCCGAGACAAGCGGGAGTC
>JAJFMR010000536.1 GCA_020696915.1 Rhizobiaceae bacterium
GGTAATGAAGGCATTGAGCGGACGCGAGGCTTCGACCGCGCGGACATGCGCTTCGGTCAGTTCGACGCTGGTGAACTCGCCCTTGGCGAGGCCGCCCAGAGCGTCGGTCATTGTCAGCTTGGTAAGATCAGTCATCACTCGACAACCTTCGGCACGACGAAGAAGCCCTCGGCGGTTTCCGGGGCGTTGAGCAGTACGGCGTCGCGGATGCCACCGTCGGTGACGGCATCAGGGCGACGGCGCAGCTTGTGCGGCGCCACGCTGGTCATCGGTTGCACGCCGACGGTATCGACCTCGTTCAATTGCTCGACGAAGTTCAGGATGTTGCTGAGTTCGCCAGCCAGATGTTCCTGGTCGGCCTCGGGCACCTTGATGCGGGCCAAGTGGGCGATCTTCGCCACGGTGGCCTTATCGAGCGACATGGGGTAAGTCTCTCCGTCCGCGAATGCCGCTTGCCGGAGCGCAGCCCCGGCCGACGGCGGATATGGTAAATTTCTGGCAGTGCGCCTTCATTTAAGTGCGCCGAAAGTAACACCCGCTATGGCGATCCGCAAGCTTACGGACCTTTTGACATCAGTCCCTCGCGGCAAACGGCTGCTGGGGCTGGACCTTGGCACGAAGACCATCGGAATGGCGATTTCCGATCCGGGATTCTCGGTGGCCTCCCCCATCGGCACGATCAAGCGGACCAAGTTCACCGCCGATGCGCGGGAATTGGCGAAGGTGCTGAAGGATCGGGAGGTCGGGGCCGTGGTGATCGGGCTGCCGGTCAACATGGACGGCAGCGAGGGGCCTTCGGCTCGGCTGAGCGGGCGCGGCAGTTCGGCGCCAGCATGCTGGAGCACAAGGAGCTGCTGGGGGGCGAGCAGGAAATCGCGTTCTGGGACGAGCGGCTGTCCACCAGCGCCGTGCAGCGGATGATGATCGACGCCGACATGACGCGGAAGCGCCGGGCGGAGGTCGTGGACAAGATGGCGGCGGCCTACATCCTTCAGGGCGCGCTGGACGCGCTGGGGCGGCACAAGCGCGACCTGGAAGCGCCGGTACATCCCGCCGACCTGGACGACGACGACGACATGGAGCCGGAGCGGGACTAAGCCCCGCTCGCCTTTTTTTCCGCGCGCCTTCGCGGTTCCCGAGCTGTTGTCGAAAGATGATTCTTTCGTCCGAGCGGCTTGGGAGACCCCTATGCGACCGTGCGCCGTACCGATACTTCTCGCAATTATGCTGGCACTGGGAGCCTGCGCCGCACCCGCCGACCGATCCGGCATGACTGCCCCTTCGGTGCTGGCGCTTGCCGATCCGACCGATCCCACACTGGTCGACGGCGTTGCGGTCGGTTCGGTCGATGGCGGACAGGCAACCAGCGCGCTCGGGACCTCGGAAGTCGATAACGACGATTTTCAGAGCGCCTTGATGGACAGCCTGCGGAACCATGGCTTCCTGGCCGAGGGAAACGCACCCCGGTACATCCTCTATGCCCATCTGCTGGAGGTTCGCCAGCCGCTGGTCGGCCTGAGCATGACGGTAACCGCCAAGGTCCATTATGAACTCGCCGATGCGGTCAACGCCCGGCCCACTCAGGACCAGACGATCGAAACGGAGTTTACCGTACCCTACAGCGCCGCTTTCGCGGCTGATGAGAGAACGCGGCTTGCCAACGAGGGCGCAATCCGCGAGAACATCGGCGAGTTTCTCTCCTGGCTCAGCCGCAAGCCGCCGCCCGAAGTGGGACCGCCGCTGGCATTGCGGTAAGGGCATTCCGACAAAAAGCAAGAATGAAGCAATCGCTCGCCGCCTTCGCCGCATTGGTCCCGATCTTCGCCCTGATCCTGCTGGGCTACTGTCTTCGCCGGTATCGGATCGTCCCGGACGAGTTCTGGGCTCCGATGGAGAAGCTGACCTATTTCATCTTCTTTCCGCTCCTGCTGCTGGACAACCTGTCGAAAGCCAACCTTGGCGACCTGAGCGTCCTTCCCATGGCACTGGCGCTGATGTCCGCTATCCTTGCGGTGACGCTGGGCCTTTATCTGCTGCGACGGCGGCTGAACCTGACGGGGCCGGCTTTCAGCTCGGTATTCCAGGGATCGGTGCGGCCGAACACCTTCGTCGGTCTTGCGGCTGCCTCCGCCCTGTTCGGGGTGCCGGGTGTCACGCTGTTCGCGATCGGGCTGGCGAGCGTCGTCCCGCTGGTCAACGTGCTGTGCGTCGTGGTGCTGTCGCGCTACGGGACCGGGCAGAGTAACGGGCCGTCGGTCAAGGCGGCCGTCTTCGGCATCCTGCGCAATCCGATCATTCTGGGCGTCGCCGCCGGCGCGCTGCTGAACCTGAGCGGCATCGGAAAGCCACCGGTGTTCGGCCCGATCTGCGAAATCCTGGGAGCGGCAGCCACTCCCCTGGGGCTTTTGGCAGTCGGCGCCGGCCTCGATATCCCGGCGGTGCGGTCGGCGGGCCGCGCGCTGCTGCAATCCTCGGCGATCAAGCTCCTGATCGTACCGGGACTGACGGCGCTGTTCTGCGCGGTATACGGCGTCCATGGGCTGACACTGACGATCGCCGTGCTGTTCAACGCCCTGCCCGCCGCAGCTTCTTCCTATGTTCTGGCACGGCAGATGGGGGGCGACTCAAGCCTGATGGCGGGATTGATCACGGCTCAGACGGTCTTGGCCCTGCCGTCGATTCCCTTCGCCCTGATGATGTTTGGTTGAGATGATGTTTGGATGAAACCTCGGCACCATTCCGAATGTTTGAGTAGGTGAGCAATCTTTTGATCGGAATGGGTCGCGGGTGGGACAGACGTTGGATTACAGCACGCAACTGGGGCGGCAATTGCCGCCGCTCACTGCGATCAAA
>JAJFMR010000134.1 GCA_020696915.1 Rhizobiaceae bacterium
CAGGAATCGCACCAGGGCAACGACCACCAGGAACAGGATGATCAGCGTAGGGGATTGACCGCTTCAGCAGCGGCTCGGCTGCAAGGAGGCGACGATAGGCGGGCGCCGCGATGATCCTCGCGTTTCCGGCAATGCCGTTCCCCCGGCTCGGTTTGTGCCAGGCAAAACTCGAACGTTCGGGCGCTCCCCAAGCGTCCGCTCCGGCCATGAACCGTTCCCCGAAATAGCCTGTTGACGATAAGGCGACGCCGCACTTCCGAATCGTCCTCAAGGAATCAGAGGTGATTCGCCTTGTCCAGTGGCAAGCCTCAAAAAACCCGGCGAATCCGTCGAAATCGCGGTAGGGCGCGCACGAAAAAACGCTCAGGCCAGCGTCCGCTGGACGATGTCGCGCAGATCCGCGGACAGGTCCGTTGCACCGGCGACTTTCATGAGCGCTTCGCGCGCATGGGCTTGCCTGACCGGCTCGAGCGAGCGCCATGACCGCAGCGCTGTGGCGAGCCGTGCCGCAAGCTGTGGATTGCGCTTCTCGATGGACAGCACGATGTCGGCAAACCACGCATATGGAGCCCCGTCCTCGCGATTGAAGCCGGTCTGGTTGGCCAGCGCGAAGGCGCCGATCAGCGCGCGCACGCGGTTGGGGTTGGTGATCGAAAAGCTGCGATGCGCGGCGAGCGCCCTGACCTTGTCGAGCGCACCGTCGCCCGGCGCAGTCGCCTGGATGCCCATCCACTTGTCCATGACCAGCGGGTCGCCCTGGAAACGTTCTTCGAACGCCGCAAGGGCAGCCTTGGTCTCTGGCGTGCCTGCATGCCTGTGCGCAAGGACGGTCAGCGCTGCGGCGCGATCTGTCATGTTCGTGGCGGCGTCGAAGTGCCGTGCGGCCAGTCCGGCGCCGCCCGGCAGAATGGCCAGATAGTCGAGCAGCGTATTGCGCAGCGCCCGCCGGCCGGCGCTGGCGGCGTCGGGGCTGAACGCCCCCGGCGTCTCCGATGCCTCGTACGCCGTCCTGAAAGTGCTCTCGTTCGCCTCGGCTATTGCCGCGGCAAGCGCCTCTCTGACGGCGAAAATCGCGTCCGGGTCGATGTTCTTGCCGATCTCCCGCGCAATGTCGGCCTCGCCAGGCAGTGCCAGAACGAGCGCCCGAAAGGCCTGCTCGAGCGTTCCGTCTGCCGCGATCGCCCCGGCGAGCCCCGTCAGATTTTCGGAGAATTCGAGACGCTTATCGCAACACTTGCTTCGGTATGCGGAAATCAGCGCTTCGGAAAGCAGCGTGTGGCAGGCCTGCCAGCGGGCGACCGGATCGCTGTCGTGACGGGCGAGGAAAAACTGATCCTGCGACCGCTGCTCGACCGACAGCGTGACCGGTGCCGAGAAGCCGCGGTTGATCGACAGTGCAGGACGCTCTGAAACACCGGCGAACTTGATCACATGGCGGCGTTTCCTGACGTGCATGACGCCGTTCTCGACACCGGCGCCCTCGACCTCGCCATGTTGGATATCGGCGCCGTCGGGTCCGACCAGGCCGAATGCGACGGGGATGTGCATCAACCGCTTTCGGCTTTCCGACGGGGTCGGCGGAACCGACTGCTCGATCTCGACGGTGAACTCCTTCCGGAGCGCATCGTGTCTTGTGGTGACGGCAAGATGGGGCGTTCCGGCCTGGTGATACCAGAGCGAAAATTGCGAAAGATCGCGGCCTGACGCGTCTTCGAAGACCTTAAGGAAAGCCTCGACGGTGGTCGCTTCGCCGTCGTGCCGCTCGAAGTAGAGGTCCATGCCCTTGCGAAATGTCGCGGCGCCCAGGATCGTCCTGATCATCCGCACCACTTCCGAGCCCTTCTCGTAGACGGTCGCGGTATAGAAGTTGTTGATCTCGCGATAACGGCGAGGCCGGACGGGGTGGGCGAGTGGTCCCTGATCCTCGGGAAACTGGTGGGCTCGAAGCGTCCGCACCTCGGCAATCCGCTTGACTGGCCGCGACCGCTGGTCTGCGGAGAACTCATGGTCCCGAAAGACCGTCAGCCCTTCCTTCAGGCAAAGCTGAAACCAGTCGCGGCAAGTGATTCTGTTGCCTGTCCAATTGTGGAAATATTCATGCGCGATGATCGCCTCGATATTGGCGAAATCGCCGTCCGTCGCCGTTTCGTCGTCGGCCAGCACGTACTTGTCGTTGAAGATGTTGAGACCCTTGTTCTCCATGGCCCCCATGTTGAAGTCGGAAACGGCCACGATGTTGAAGACGTCGAGATCGTACTCGCGCCCGAACACCCTCTCGTCCCAAGCCATCGAGCGTTTCAGCGCATCCAGCGCATAGGCGGCGAGCCTCTCGTTCCCGTGCTCTACGTGGATGCCCAGTTCCACCCTGCGTCCGGACGCCGTGACGAAGCTCGATCTCACCGAGCCGAGGTCGGCGGCCACCAGCGCGAAAAGGTATGAAGGTTTGGGGAAAGGGTCGTGCCAGACGGCATAGTGGCAGCCGCCATGCAGCTCGCCGGTTTCCATGAGGTTTCCATTGGAGAGCAGAAGGGGCGCTTCCGATCGCAACGCTTCGAGCCGCACCGTGTAGACGCAGAGAATATCCGGCCGGTCCAGGAAATAGGTGATGCGGCGAAACCCTTCTGCCTCGCACTGGGTGCAGTAGACGCGATTTGTCCGGTAAAGGCCCATCAGCGCCTCGTTGGAGGCCGGAGAAATCTTCGTTTCGATGGTCAGCCGGAAAGTGTCGGCGAGGGGAGGGCGCGGGATCACCAGTTGATCGGGACCCGCCTGAACGTCACCCTCCGCCGGCGCGGAGCCGTCGATCTGGATCGAATGCAGCGTCAATCCGTCCCCATCGAGAATGAGCGGGGCGTTTCGCGCCGCCCCTTGCCGCCGCCTGACCGTCAGTTCGGCGACGACCATGGTGTTTTCAGGGGACAGCCGGAACGTCAGGTTGGCCGCCGGAATGAGATAGTCGCTCGGGCGATAGTCCTCGAGCCGGAAAACCTGGCCGGTGTCTGTGCGCATCCGCATCTTTCTTGATCTACGAGGTCGCTCTTTACATGAAACGCCCTCTCGACAAAACTGGCGAGCCGCTTATGTCAAGCAGGCTTTCCAACGCGATCCCGCGAGGCATTCATGACGGCCTTCACGCCGAAGTTTGGGGTTGGCGCCTCGGTTCTCCGTCTCGAGGACCAGGCGTTCATAACGGGCCGGGGCCGCTACACCGACGATATCGCCCCCGCCGGCCTGCTGCACGGCTTCGTGCTTCGCTCGCCGGCCGCCAAAGCGGGCTTTCGGATGGTCTCGACGGCAGCGGCGGAGGCGGCGCCCGGCGTTCACCTGGTGCTGACCGGAGCCGATCTCGATCATATCGGCGACCTCAAATCGGGCAGCATGCAGAAGCAGCCCGACGGAACCCTGGCTCCCGACCGCAACATTCCCGTCCTGTGCCGGCACCGCGTGAACTATGTCGGCGACGCCGTCGCTTTCGTGGTCGCCGACACCAGGGCGCTGGCGCAGGATGCAGCCGAACTGATCGAGATCGACTACGACAACGAGGCGGCGGCCCCGGCGACGGCCACTGCGCTCGACCTGGCCACGCCGCTCGTGTGGCCGGAGCTCGGCTCCAACCGCGCCATGCTCTATCGCCTCGGCGATCGCCAAAAGACCGACGCCGCCTTCGCCCGGGCAGCCCATGTGACGCGCATCGAGTTCGTCAACAACCGCCTGGTCTGCAACTACATGGAGCCGCGCTCGGCGATCGGCGAATGGAACGAAGCCGAGGACCGCTTCGTGCTCACCACCGGCACGCAGGGCGTCCACTCCGCGCAGTCGATCATCGCCGAGATGTTCGCGATGGACCCCAGGAAGCTCAGGGTCGTGACGCCCGACGTGGGCGGCGGCTTCGGCCCGAAGGGCTTCGTCTATCGGGAGTATCCGCTGGTGCTGGAGGCGGCGAGACGCCTGCGCCGGCCCGTGAAGTGGGCGGGAGATCGCACCGAGCATTTCCTGACCGATGCGCAGGGGCGGGATAATGTCGTGACCGCCGAGATGGCGATGGACGCGGACGGCCGTTTTCTGGCACTGCGCGTCGAGATCGTCGCCAATCTCGGCGCCTATACGTCGCAGTACGGCCCATTCATCCCTTATCTCGGCGCCACCATGTCGACCGGCGTCTACGACATCGCGGCGCTCGACGCGACGATCATCGGGGTCTATTCCAACACCTGTCCGGTCGACGCTTACCGCGGCGCCGGACGCCCCGAAGCGGCCTTCCTGGTGGAAAAGCTCGTCGATGCCTGCGCGCGGGATCTCGGTCTGCCTGTCGACGATATACGCCGCCGTAATTTCGTGAAGCCGTCACAGTTCCCCTACACCACCGTCACCGGCCGCAAATACGATGTCGGCGAGTTCGAGGCTCACATGGATCTCGCCCTGGAGAGAGCCGGCTGGAAAGCCTTCGACACGCGGCTGGCCGAGTCCAGGTCGCGCGGGAAGATCCGAGGTATCGGCATGGCGACCTACATCGAAGCGTGCGCCTTTCCGGGATCGGAGCCGGCACATGTGCGGCTGGAAGCCGACGGCGCCGTGACGCTGTTCATCGGCACGCAGTCCAACGGCCAGGGCCATGCGACGGCTTATGCGCAGTTTCTCTCGGAGAAGCTCGATCTGCCCGTCGACCGCATAAGAATGCGGCAGGGCGATACGGATGAACTGAAGGCTGGCGGCGGCACCGGAGGATCCCGGTCGATCCCGCTCGGCGGCGTCTCGGCAGCGCGAGCCGGGGAGGATCTCGCCGCGAAATTGAAGAAGATCGCCGCCGACGAGTTCGAGGCTTCCGTGGCCGACATCGAACTGGTCGGCGGCTCTGCCCGCATCGTCGGCACCGATCGGGCCATGTCCTTCGGGGAAATTGCCGCTGCCGCGAAGTCTCCCGATGACATCAAGGGGTTCGGCGAATTCGTGCAGGACGAGTGCACCTACCCAAACGGCACGCATGTCTGCGAGGTCGAGATCGACCCGGACACCGGCGCCCTTGCTGTCGTCGGCTACACGATCGTCGACGATTTCGGGGCCACCGTGAATCCTCTCCTGCTCGCCGGCCAGGTGCATGGCGGGGTCGTCCAGGGGATCGGCCAGGCGCTCGTGGAGAACACCGTCCACGGCGACGATGGGCAGTTGCTGACCGCGAGCTTCATGGATTATGCGATGCCCCGCGCCGACATCGTGCCATTCATCGATTTCACAACGCGCAATGTTCCCTCCACCACGAATGCATTGGGCATCAAGGGAGCGGGCGAGGCCGGCACGATCGGCGCCACGCCGGCCGCTCTCAACGCCGTCACCGATGCTCTCTACCGAGCCTACGGTATCGGCCACATCGACATGCCGACGACCCCGTTGCGGATCTGGACGGCCATTCGCGCGGCTGCCGGTCGGTGAGGCAATCTGAGCAGCCGTCCTCCGCGCTCCATGGGATCCTGCTGAAAGTCGTCTCGGTAGCCGTGTTCGTCGGGATGTCGACGTTCATCAAGGCAGCCGGTCAGCTTCCGGCCGGCCAGATCGTCTTCTTCCGCTCCTTCTTCGCGACGCTCCCGGTCCTTGTCTTCCTTGCCTGGCACAGGGAACTGCGGACCGGCTTCCGCACGAAGCGGCCTTTCAGCCACATCGCGCGCGGTCTGTTCGGCGTCACCGGCATGGGCATGGGATTCTTCGCGCTCACCCGCCTGCCGCTCCCCGAAGCGATCACCCTGAACTATGCGCAACCGCTTCTGGTCGTCGTGTTCGGGGCGCTGTTTCTGGGCGAAACGATCCGGGTCTACCGGTGGAGCGCGGTGGCCGTGGGGCTGGTCGGCGTGATCATCGTGTCATGGCCCAAGCTGTCGCTGCTCAGGTCGCCGGGAATGCTTGGCGACGAGGAACTCATGGGGGTCATCGCGGCGTTGGCGGGGGCCACCGTCAGCGCGCTCACGATGCTTTTCGTCCGCAGTCTCGTGCAGACCGAGAAGACTGCCACCATCGTGCTGTGGTTCTCGTTGAGCGCAAGCGCCGCCGGCCTTTTGACGATACCGTTCGGCTGGGCGCAGCTCTCGGCAGCCCAGTTCACGCTGCTGGTCGGCGCGGGCCTGTGCGGCGGCATCGGCCAGATCCTGATGACGGAGGCCTACCGCTACGCCGACGTGTCGACCGTCGCACCCTTCGAGTACACGTCGCTGATCCTCGGTCTGGTCATCGGCTATGCCGTGTTCGGCGACATTCCCACTGTCCAGATGCTCAGCGGCGGCGCGATCGTCGTCGCCGCCGGCATCTTCATCATCTGGCGCGAGCAGCAGCTCGGACTGAAGCGCGGCGCTGCCCGGCGGGTCGCACCGCCGCATTGAGCTTTTCCGCTTTTCTCGGAATTGCGGAATGCTCTATCTCTCTTGTTTCCCGCAATTCCGCACGCAAAAGTCGATACGCACTTTGCTGGAATTGCTTTTCGAGACCCTAAGAGGCGGGCTGCTTCGTCCGGCGCAGATAGGGCAGCACGCGCTCGAATTCACCGAAGCGCGCCTTGGCGTCGTCGTCCGAGACCGCGGCCGTGATGATGACGTCCTCGCCGGGCTTCCACTGGGCGGGGGTGGCCACCTGGTGCTTGGCGGTGAGCTGGATCGAATCGAGGGCTCGCAGGATCTCGTCGAAATTGCGGCCCGTCGTCATCGGGTAGGTGAGCATCAGCTTGATCTTCTTGTCCGGGCCGATGACGAACACTGACCGCACCGTCGCGTTGTCGGCCGGCGTGCGGCCTTCGCTGGTTTCGCCTGCTGCGGCCGGCAGCATGTCGTAGAGCTTGGCGACGGCGAGCGAGGGGTCGCCGATCATCGGGTAGTTCACCCGGTTGCCCGAGAGCTGCTCGATGTCGGCTTTCCACTTGTGGTGATTTTCCACCGGATCGACGGATATGCCGATCATCTTGGCATTGCGCCTGGCGAACTCCTCTCTCAGGCCGGCCATGTAGCCCAGCTCGGTCGTGCAGACCGGCGTGAAGTCCTTGGGGTGCGAGAACAGTACCGCATAGCCGTCGCCAATCCATTCATGGAAGTTGATCTTGCCCTCCGTCGTGTCGGCGGTGAAGTCGGGGGCGGTGTCGTTGATCCTGAGGCTCATGTCGCTGTCTCCTTTTCTTTCAAGGATAATCACGCCGGACCGCCGGAAAAGCAAACGGCCGCGCCTGCGGTGACCCGCCGGCCCGGCCGTTCTCTCCCCGATCGCTGATCGGCCTTCCTGTCTGGTTTTGCCGGGTCCCGCGGTCCGGGACGATCGGCTTTTTTTGGCGACGCCGTGTTGCCGCGGCCCACTTGACGGCGGCTAAAACATGTCAGTGCATCGTCATCCACTCTCGGGCCAGGCGCAGCGCCCGTGCGATGTCGGCCTTCGACATCGCCGCCGAAAGCTCCGAACGAAGTTCGGCGGCGCGGCTCGAACCCTTGATCGCAGCGATGTTGAACCATTGGTGGGCGGCGACGATGTCGGCCTCGCAGT
>JAJFMR010000135.1 GCA_020696915.1 Rhizobiaceae bacterium
CTTCGTCGCCGCGCAGGTCAGTTTTGGTGATCGCGTGCCGAAGTCGAGGGCGGTCACGCTGGGCTTCGGCCCCGATGGCCTGCGAAGGCTTGGACTGGAAGGCGGGCCCGACGAGGATCCGCTCGATCGCTTCCCCGTCGCGTTTCGGCACGGCATGGGCAATCCTTCGCGCAGCCGCATCCTGGACGACGTCGGCGACAGCCAGCCGCAGAATTGGAAATGGGGTTCGCCCGGCAGGCCGGTCGACCTGGTGCTGTTCTGCTACGCGTCCAGCCGCGAAACGCTGAAAGCGGATGTTGGCGACCTGAAGAGAAGAACGCTCGCGGCAGGCATGAAAATCGTTGCCGAACTGCCGCTCCGCATCCGGCGCGAAGGAAAACGCGCCGTGGAGCATTTCGGCTTCGCCGATGGCGTTTCGCAACCCGTCGTCAGGGGCACGGCGCGCGCCAACACCGGGATCGCACCAATGCACCTCGTGGCGCCCGGCGAATTCCTCTTCGGCTATCGCGACGAACACGGTTTCTACCCGGCATCTCCTGGTGTCAGGGCCACGCACGACCGCACGGGGATGCTGCCGGCCCTGCGCTTCAGGCAAGGTGCGGACGGCACCACGACGGCGCTTCACGATTTCGGCAGGAACGGCTCGTTCCTGGTGGTGCGGCAATTCGAGCAGCACGTCGAGGCGTTCGAGGACTTTTGCGCGTTCGCCGCCCGCACGAAAGCGGCGGAGCTTTCCGAACCGGGGATCACGCCGCGCTGGATCGCCGCCAAGATGGTCGGCCGCTGGCAGGACGGGTCGTCGCTGGTGCGAAATCCGGAGGGCCGCCCCGGCCGCCCTGCCGACAACGACTTTTCCTTCGGGGCCGAGGACCCGCAGGGCCACCGGTGCCCGCTCGGCGCTCACATTCGGCGGTCCAACCCGCGCGATTCGCTCGGCGACGATCATGAAACGCAGATCAGGATCGGCAAGCGCCACCGGATTTTGCGGGTCGGCCGCACCTACGAGAAACCGGCTGGGCACGGCCGCAAGCCCGAGAAAGGCCTTCTCTTCATGTGCCTCAACGCCGACATCGAACGCCAGTATGAGTTCATGCAGCAGACCTGGGTTGCGGCGGGGTTTTTTCTGTTGATCGTCGTGTAGTTTTAGAGTTTGTTTTGCTTGGCGCGACGGTGACGGGCGGTTTTCGATCCCCTCGTTCGATCGCGGCATGGTCCTCGATGGCCTGCCGCGCTTCGTAACGACGCGGGGCGGCGGCTATTTCTTCATGCCAGGCCGATCGGCGCTCAGCTATCTGAGAGCGAAGCTGTAGTCAGCCGGCTTCTTCGGCTTGTTGGCGAACTCAGGAGGTTGGCGCAGGCCGATGCGCGTCACTGGTCGTCCTGCGCGGCGATCTGGCGAAGCGCTCCGGCGTCGAGGACATGCAGGCCGCCGCGATGCAGATCGATCAGTTTGCGCGACCGCCAATCGTTGAGCGTCTTATTGACGGACTCGCGGGTAGCGCCGAGAAACTCGGCCAGCTCGGACTGTGACATGGAGATCCATCCGGCCGAATCCGCCATGAGCCCGGAAAGGAAGATGAGGCGTTTCGCCAGCCGGGCCTGAACGCCCAGAAAGGCCTGATCCTCGAGTTCGGCGCTTACCCACCTCAGTCGTGCGCATACGAGCTCGATCATGGCGCGCGCCAGCGGCGGGTGCCGTTCGATGCGATCATATAGCTGAACCCGGCTGACGGAGACCAGCCGGCTGGCGGCAAGGCAGATGGCGGTGGCGGTGCGCGGCCTGCCGTCCAACGCGCCGATCTCCCCTACCAGGCTGGGCGACAGCTCGATGTTGGCGACGAGTTTCCGCCCGTCCGCCGCGTAGAGCGAAATCTCGACCGCGCCGGCGATCATGCCGTAGAGGCGATCGGAGGGATCCTCCTGCAGGAAGATGTGCTGTCCGGCGTCGTAGTGCTCGGCCCTGCAGCCGCTGAACAACAGGTCGAACAGAGGCGGCGCTATCCTCGCCAGCGGCGGCCGTTCATCCCTGTCATTCGCATTGGATGCAGGCATGACCGAATGTCCAGTTTGCCGTCTCCCGCAATTCTAGACCACCGCCAGGCATAGGCCGCAACAAAAAAGGGATCGGATACGATCCCCTCTCAGCGGTTCAGGTCGCCGGCTCAGTCCAGCTGCCGGCGTCCGGTTCTCGATCGTCCGATCATTTTGCGACCGCCATGCAGCCATCGGTCAGGCTTGGACACCGGCGGTCAACGTCAGGAAACAGCTTTTGCCTGCAACGTCGGATTCAGCCCGTGGGTTCGAAATTCAGTGCAACGCCGTTGATGCAGTAGCGAAGACGGGTGGGCGGCGGACCGTCCTCGAAGACGTGGCCGAGATGGCTGCCGCACCTGCCGCAATGGACCTCGGTGCGGACCATGCCGTAGCTGCGGTCCGTCGTCGTCTCGACGGCGCCGGGCAACGGATCGTTGAAGCTAGGCCAGCCGGTACCGCTTTCGAATTTCAGCCTCGATTCGAAGAGCGGCTGGCCGCAGCCCGCGCAGCTGAACGTGCCGGCTCGCTTCTCGTGCAGCAGGGCGCAGCTCCCCGGCTGCTCCGTGCCGTGCCCTCGCATGACCTGGTACTGCTCGGTCGTCAGCATTTGCCGCCACTCGGCGTCGGTGCGGGTTACCGGATAGGATTTTGCTTCCATGGGGACTGCTCCATTCGGATCGGCGCCAGCGCCGGATGTTCCCCCGAATGTAGGTGCTGTTGGCCGGTCACGCAAAGCCGACGCCGCATCAGAGCGAGCTCAGGCTGCGGTGCGGTTGTCGGAAATCACCCCGACGATGTCGTTGACGACGCTCGCCACGAGATCGGGATCGTCGCCCTCGGCCATGACGCGGATAAGCGGTTCGGTTCCCGACGGCCTGATGACCAGGCGCCCCGATTTGCCCAGCCTGCCGCGGGCTTCTTCGATGGCTGACTTGACGAGAGCTTCCTCGAGCGGCCTGCCGCCGGAAAAACGCACATTCTTCAGAAGTTGCGGAACGGGCTCGAATTTCCTGGCGACCTCGCTCACCGGCCGGTTTTCGCGTTTGACGCAGGCGAGCACCTGCAGCGCCGAAACCAGCCCGTCGCCGGTCGTCGAGAAGTCCGAAAGCACGATGTGGCCGGACTGCTCGCCGCCCACGTTCAGGCCATGCGCCCGCATGTGTTCCACGACGTAGCGGTCGCCGACCTTGGTGCGGTGAAGCTCCAGCCCGATGCCCGACAGGAATCGTTCCAGCCCCAGGTTCGACATTACGGTGGCGGCCACGGCTCCGCCCGACAGGCGGCCTGCCTGGCGCCAAGACTCGGCGATCATGGCCATGATCTGGTCGCCGTCGACGACCTCGCCCATCTCGTCGACGATCACCACGCGGTCGGCGTCGCCGTCCAGCGCGATGCCGATGTCGGCACGCACCTCGTGCACCTTCTTCTGCAAGCCCTCGGGATGCGTCGAGCCGCATTCATGATTGATGTTGAAGCCGTTCGGCTCGACGTTGATGGCGATGACCTCGGCGCCGAGCTCCCATAGCGCGGATGGCGCAACCTTGTAGCTGGCGCCATTGGCGCAATCCACGACGATCCTCAGGCCCGACAGCGACATCGAGCGGGGCAGCGTGCGCTTTGCGAACTCGATGTAGCGATCATGAACGCCGTCGACACGCTTGGCGCGGCCGAGGCGATCCGAATCGGCCAGCGCCATGTCGATGTTGTCGTCGAGCATCGACTCGATGCGCCCTTCGATCTCGTCCGAAAGCTTGTAGCCGTCGGGTCCGAAAAGCTTGATGCCGTTGTCGAAATAAGGATTGTGCGAGGCCGATATCATGACGCCTATATCGGCGCGCAACGAGCGGACGAGCATGGCGACGCCCGGAGTCGGGATGGGACCGAGCAGGAACACGTCCATGCCGGCCGCGGTCAGGCCCGCCACCATGGCGTTTTCGATCATGTAACCGGATAGCCTTGTGTCCTTGCCGAGAACGACACGGTGACGATGATTGCCGCGCTGGAACGACAGGCCGGCGGCCATGCCGACCTTCATCGCCACTTCCGCCGTCATCGGAAAGCCGTTCGCCTTGCCGCGAATGCCGTCCGTCCCGAAATAACGTCCTGCCATGGGTGCCCGCTGTTCAGCCGATCCGCGCAATTCTTGCCACAGAACGCGCCGGCCGGCGTATCACATTTGGTGATTCTATATTACGAGTGTTAGCAGAACGTTGTTGCCGGAATTCCGGGAGTACTTTCCCGACCTGGAAGGTCGAAACGCGCTGCTGCCCACCCCATGCAAAAACGCCGCGGACGAAGTTCCGCGGCGGTAGAAAGCACAACAGCTATCGGGTCAACCCTGCGGCTGCGGCTCCAGTCCGCCCTCCGGCTCCCCGCCCTTCTTGCGGCGGCCGCCGGCGCCCGCCTTGGGCACGGCCGAGCCCCGCGAGGGCGGCGTATCGTCGCCGAGATCGCGCGCCGGCTTCTGGCCGGCGATCAGCTGCTTGATCTCGTCGCCGGACAGCGTCTCGTATTCGAGAAGCCCCTCGGCGATGGCGACCCATTCCTTCTTCGTCCTGGTAAGGATCAACTTCGCGGTGGAATAGGCCTCGTCGATGAGCCGGCGCACCTCCGCATCGATGAGCTGCGCGGTCTCTTCCGAGACATTCTGGGTGCGGGCGACCGAATGGCCGAGGAACACCTCCTCCTGGTTGTCGCCATAGGCGACATGGCCGAGCTTGTCCGAGAAGCCCCAGCGCGTGACCATGGCGCGGGCGAGCTTGGTGGCCTGGTCGATGTCGGAGGCGGCGCCCGAGGTGATGTTCTCCTTGCCGAACTTGAACTCCTCGGCGACGCGCCCGCCCATCATGATCGCCAGCCGCGAGATCATGTATTTGTAGCTCATGGAATAGCGGTCGCCTTCCGGCAGCTGCATGACCATGCCGAGCGCGCGGCCGCGCGGGATGATCGTGGCCTTGTGCAGCGGATCGGCCGACGGGACGTTGAGGGCCAGTATCGCGTGACCGGCCTCGTGATAGGCGGTCAGTTCCTTCTCGGCCTGCGTCATGGCGGTAGAGCGGCGCTCCGCGCCCATCATGACCTTGTCCTTGGCGTCCTCGAACTCCTGCATCGTAACGAGGCGCTTGTTGCGGCGGGCGGCCAGCAGCGCCGCCTCGTTGACGAGGTTCATCAGGTCGGCGCCCGAGAAGCCCGGGGTGCCGCGCGCCAGCACCTTGAGGTCGACGTTGGGGGCGAGCGGCACGTTGCGCACGTGCACCTTCAGAATCTTCTCGCGGCCGATGATGTCGGGGTTGGGGACCACCACCTGGCGGTCGAAGCGGCCGGGCCTGAGCAAGGCCGGATCGAGCACGTCGGGACGGTTGGTCGCGGCAATCAGGATGACGCCCTCGTTAGCCTCGAAGCCGTCCATCTCGACCAGCAACTGGTTGAGCGTCTGCTCGCGCTCGTCGTTGCCGCCGCCGAGACCGGCGCCGCGATGCCGGCCGACGGCATCGATTTCGTCGATGAATATGATGCAGGGCGCATTCTTCTTGGCCTGGTCGAACATGTCGCGGACCCGGCTCGCGCCGACGCCGACGAACATCTCCACGAAATCGGAGCCGGAAATGGTGAAGAACGGCACGTTGGCCTCGCCGGCAATGGCGCGGGCGAGCAGCGTCTTGCCGGTTCCCGGAGGCCCGACCAGGAGCACGCCGCGCGGGATCTTGCCGCCCAGCCGCTGGAATTTCTGCGGGTCGCGGAGAAACTCGACGATCTCCTCGAGGTCTTCCTTGGCCTCATCGACGCCGGCGACGTCCTGGAAGGTGACGCGGCCATGCGCCTCCGTCAGGAGCTTGGCCTTCGACTTGCCGAAGCCCATGGCGCGTCCCGAGCCGGACTGCATCTGGCGCATGAAGAAAATCCAGACGCCGAGAATGAGGATCATCGGCAGCCACGAGATCAGGTAGCCGAAGATCGAATTGGAGCCGTCGGTCTCGGGCCGGGCATTTATGGTGACGTTCTTTTGCTCAAGTCGCGTCACCAGTGTCGGATCGCCGGGCGAATATGTCTGGAAGCCGGTGGAATTGTCGATGTAGGTTCCGGTGATGCGATCGCCGGCAATCGTAACCGTCTTGATGCGCCCGACATCGAGATCGCTCAGGAACTCGGAATAGGCAATCTCGCGCGAGGAGCCTCGCTGCTGGGGCGTCTGGAACAGATTGAACAGCGCGATCAAAAGGACGGCGATGATCGCCCAGAGCGCAAGGTTGCGGTAATTCGGATTCATCGGATGTCCCGTTGGGCGCGCATCTCGAGCGATGGCTGCCAGGTGAGGATGCTGCCGCCTAACATAGGGAGGCGGCCACACATTGCCAAGCTCGACTGCCTTTCGAGGTTAAGCTTACGCCCATTCTCGTTCTCGAAATGGCGGGCGGGGAATTTCGGGGGCGCCGACCAGCGCCGCGGCCGCCCGGGCGGGAGCCAGATCGAAGGACGGCAGATATCGTGCCCAGGGCGCGACGAGCCGCACGATCGTGCAACGCCCGCCCGGACCGCCATGATCGGGACCGGTGCCGGAATCGTGCGGGGTCGCCTCGCCGACGTAAGGCTCCGCGGCAAGTGCGGCCCGAACCAAGCTTTCGGGGGCGGGCATGCCGACCTGCTTCGCCGGCGGCTTGCCGACAGGCATCATGGTGAGACCGGCGGCCGCGCACCCGAGACGAAATCGCCCGTCCCAGACCATGCCGTCCGCGAGCGGCAGCGCCGGCGGCAGGCCGCGCCCTTCGCGCAGGAGAAACACGCCGGCCGCGCGTGCATCGACGAGGCAGCGCGACAGCACCGCGCGGAAGACGCCTCCCGCAGCCAGCCGCGCGACCAGTCCGGAAACCCTATGGGCGTCCGGCAGTTGCGGCGCGCCTCCTGCTACGGCAAGCAGGATGCGCATTGCGTAGACCGCTGCGTCTCCGGCCTGCACAAAATCCAGGTCGAGCCGGGTCAGGCCGGGAGCGACCTGCGTCGCATGGTCGCGGATGAGCTGGGCTGCGGCTTCGCCGTTCGCCTGCCGTTCGGCGGCCGCTTGGGCATTCCTCAGGAGCGCGGCGGCGATCTTCGCCTCGCCTCCCGCCCGCCGGAGTGCCTTGCGGATGCGCGCTCGCTCGTAGGTGTCGTCCTCGTTGGCCGGATCGTCGGCCCATTCGATGCCTCTTGCCTCGAGGAAGCCGCGCAGAGCCTGACGCCGGACGGCAAGCAGCGGCCGCGCGAACCAGATGGCCTGGCAAAACAGGGTTGCCGGGGCCACGCCGGCAAGTCCGCGGCCATGGTTGCGGGCCTGGCGCATCAGCACGGTCTCGGCCTGGTCGTCGGCGGTATGGGCGATCAGGACAAGGTCGGTTTCTTCGCGGCGCGCCGCTTCGGCCAGGAGATCGTGGCGCGCTTCCCGTGCGGCGGCGGGCAGGCCGGTTACCGGCTTGGGCCCGCGCCAGACCAGGCTGCGGTGTCCGATGCCTAGCCATGCGCAAAGGCGCCCGACCTTTTCGGCCTCGGCCGCGGAACCAGGCCGCAGGCCGTGATCGACGGTCGCGGCGACCAGCCGGGTGCCAGGCGCGATGCGGTCCAGATGGTCCTTCAGGAGAAGCAGGAGCGCAGTGGAATCGCTGCCCCCGGAAACGGCGGCGATGACGGCTTTGCGCGAGGTGAGATCGAAGTCTGAAAAGTGGTCGGAAAGGTCGATGCCGGAACGGCTCGTCAGCACTTCGCCAGCGCCTGTTCCTGCTTGACGCGGTCCTTGAGCGCCGCGCTCAGTTCGGGATAGCGCTTGCCGACCTCGGAGAAGGTGGCGCAGGCCACGTCATGCTGGTCCAGCCCGACCAGCGACACGCCGAGCTTCAGCAGCATGTCGGGTGCCTTCCTGGCAGACGGATATTCCTTGTTGGCGGCCAGGAACACTTCGGCGGCATCCCGGTATTTCTTCTGGCCGAGCAGCGCTTCGCCGAGCCAGTAGCGCGCGTCGGCAGTTTTCGGGTCGCCCGGGAAACGGGCGATGTGATCGCGAAAGCCTGCTTCGGCGGTGCCGTAGTCGCCGGACAGGATGAACTCGTAGGAGTTGCGGTAGGCTTCCTCGGGATCATCGCTCGCCGGCAGCGCGGCGACGATCGTCCCGTCGGCTGCAGCACCTGGCGGCGCCTCGCCGGCGCCCGGAGCGGCGGGGAGCGCGGCGCCGACGCTGCCGCCGGTGACGTTGCCGCTCCCGTCGAAGGTAATGGTGCCGAAGGTCCCGGGGGCACGTCCCTGGTCGTCGGCGCCCTTGGCGGCCGCGGCCTCGTCCGGAGGTGCCGGAACTGGGGTCCGGGTCCCGTTCTCCGGTGCCGCCTGAGCGGTTTCGGGAGATTGCCGGGGAGCGGTGCCGCGCGACTTGACGCCGGCGTCGGATTTCCGCTGTTCGAGCTCCTGGAACCGGAACTCGTTGTCTTCCTGCATCTTGCGCATCTGGTCCTGCATCTGCAGGATCTGAAAGTTCAGCTCCTCGACCCTGCCGGAAAGCGCGCGGATCTGCTCCTCGAGGGCGGTGATACGCGGATCTCCGCTCTGAACGAGCTGGATGTCGGATTTCTCAC
>JAJFMR010000136.1 GCA_020696915.1 Rhizobiaceae bacterium
ACCATGACCACAAGCCGTATCATGGCTGGGTCCGCTGGGTGTACTCGACCAACCACAAGGACATCGGCACCCTCTATCTTATCTTTGCGATCGTCGCCGGCGTCATCGGCGCGCTGCTGTCCATCCTGATGCGGTGGGAACTCTCCGAACCGGGCATCCAGATCTTCACCGGCCTCGCCCAGATGGTCTACGGCATCGACGATGCCGCCGCGGCCCTCGACGTCGGCAAGCAGATGTACAACGTCTTCACCACCGCGCACGCGCTGGTGATGATCTTCTTCATGGTCATGCCCGCACTGATCGGCGGCTTCGCCAACTGGATGGTGCCGATCATGATCGGCGCGCCGGACATGGCTTTCCCGCGCATGAACAACATTTCGTTCTGGCTGCTGCCGCCTGCCTTCACGCTGCTGCTCCTTTCGATGTTCATGCCCGGGCCGACCGGCAGCTTCGGCGCCGGCGGCGGCTGGACGCTCTATCCGCCATTGTCGACGCAGTCCCCCGGTCCGGCCAACGACCTTGCCATCCTGGCGATACATATTGCCGGCGCCTCCTCGATCCTCGGCGCCATCAACTTCATCACCACGATCTTCAACATGCGCGCTCCGGGGATGACGCTGCACAAGATGCCGCTGTTCGCGTGGTCGGTGCTGATCACCGCCTTCCTGCTGCTCTTGTCGCTGCCGGTGCTGGCCGGAGCCATCACGATGCTGCTCACCGACCGCAATTTCGGAACTGCCTTCTTCGTGCCGGAAGGCGGCGGCGACCCCGTCCTCTACCAGCATCTGTTCTGGTTCTTCGGCCATCCCGAAGTCTACATCCTGATCCTGCCGGGCTTCGGCATCGTCAGCCACATCGTTTCGACCTTCTCGCGCAAGCCGATCTTCGGCTATCTCGGCATGGCCTATGCGATGGTGGCGATCGGCGTCATCGGTTTCGTGGTGTGGGCGCACCACATGTACACCAGCGGCATGTCGCTCGATACGCAGCGCTATTTCGTGTTTGCCACCATGGTCATAGCGGTTCCGACCGGCGTGAAGATATTCTCGTGGATCGCCACGATGTGGGGCGGGGCGATCTCCATGCGCACGCCGATGCTGTGGGCGATCGGCTTCATCTTCCTGTTCACGGTCGGCGGCGTCACCGGGGTGCAGCTCGCCAATGCCGGTCTCGACCGGTCGCTGCACGACACCTACTACGTCGTCGCGCACTTCCACTACGTGCTGTCGCTGGGCGCGGTGTTCGCGATCTTCGCGGCCTGGTACTACTGGTTCCCGAAGATGACGGGCTACATGTATTCGCCGCTGATCGCGCGGACCCACTTCTGGGTGACCTTCATCGGTGTCAATCTGGTGTTCTTCCCGCAGCATTTCCTCGGCCTGGCGGGCATGCCGCGCCGCTACATCGACTATCCGGATGCCTATGCCGGCTGGAACATGGTTTCCTCCTACGGGTCCTATCTGTCTGGCATCGGCGTCCTGATCTTCCTTTACGGGGTGTTCGAAGCCTTCCAGAAGCGACGTATCGCCGGTGCCAGCCCATGGGGCGAAGGGGCGACCACGCTCGAGTGGCAATTGCCCTCGCCGCCTCCTTTCCACCAGTGGGAACAGCTGCCGCGAATCAAGTAGGACGAATCCCGCCGCCGGACTGGTCCGGCGGCAGGATATGCAACACGGGATGTCTCAAGCCATGGCCATAGCTCGCAAGAACGCCCTGGATCATCCCGGCCTGCCGGTCTCGGAGGCCACGGCCGCCGACTATTTCGCGCTGCTGAAGCCGCGCGTGATGTCGCTCGTCGTGTTCACCGCTTTCGTCGGCCTGGTCGCAGCACCTGTCACGATCAATCCGCTGATGGCCATCATCGCCATTGCGGCGATCGCCATTGGCGCCGGCGCTGCCGGGGCGCTCAACATGTGGTACGACGCCGACATCGACATCCTCATGGCGCGTACCGCCTCGCGGCCCATTCCGCAGGGCAGGATAGAGCCGCGCCAGGCCCTGGCGTTCGGGCTGGTGCTTGCGGTGCTTTCCGTGCTGACGCTGGGCGTGCTGGTCAACTGGCTCTCGGCAGCGATGCTCGCCTTCACGATCTTCTTCTACGCCGTCATCTACACGATGTGGCTGAAGCGCCTGACCCCGCAGAACATCGTCATCGGCGGCGCCGCCGGCGCCTTTCCGCCGATGATCGGCTGGGCGGCGGCGATGGGCTCGATCAGCGTCGAGAGCTTTTTGCTTTTCCTGATCATCTTCCTGTGGACGCCGCCGCATTTCTGGGCGCTCGCCCTCTATAAATCAGGCGAATACGGCCGGGCTGGCATCCCGATGATGCCGAACGTTGCCGGGCCGGCTTCGACGAGGCGGCAGATCTTCACCTATGCGCTGATCGTTGCGCTGGTCGGCGTCCTGCCCTTCGCGCTGGGCTATGTCGGCGAGCTTTACGGCGCCGCTGCGGCCGTGCTCGGCACCGGCTTCGTCATCGCCTCGGCGAGCGTTCTTGCCGCGCCCCGCGACGACCCCTCCATGAAGGCCGAGAAATCGCTGTTCGGCTTCTCGATCCTGTACCTGTTCGGCATCTTTGCGGCCTACCTGGCGGATGCCGTGCTGCAGCGAGCCATCGTGGCGATTGGAGGCTGAGAACATGGGAGATGATTTTGTCACGCTGACCGAAAGCCAGAAGCGGGCTCGCCGCAGCCGCTCGGTGGCGATCGCGCTGGCACTGTTCGCCATGGTGATCATCTTTTACGCCGCGACCATCGCGAAGTTCGGCCACGGCTTCCTCGATCGGGCCATGTGAGCGGCATGGCGGAAGCGGCCAGCACCACGGCCAGGGGCAAGCGGAGGGCGAACCTCGGTGTCGCCGCCGGCTGCCTCGCCTTCGTCGGCGGCATGGTCGGCATGGCCTACGCCGCCGTGCCTCTCTATGCGATGTTCTGCCAGTTGACCGGCTACGGCGGCACCACGCAGCGTGTCGAGCAATTCTCGGATCGCGTGCTCGACCGTACCATCACGGTCCGCTTCGACGCCAACGTCTCGGGCGGCCTGCCCTGGCGGTTCGAGCCGGCGGCCCGCGACGTCACGATGCGGATCGGCGAAACCGCCGAGGCCCGTTACATCGCGACCAACCTGTTCGACAGGCCCGCGTCGGGTCGCGCGACCTTCAACGTGACGCCCGAAATGGCCGGCGCCTACTTCAACAAGGTCGAGTGCTTCTGCTTTACCGATACGACGCTCGAGCCCGGCGAAGCCCTCGACATGCCGGTGGTCTTTTACGTGGATCCCGACATCGCCGACGTTCCCGAACTCGCGAACGTCAGGACGATCACCCTATCCTACACCTTCTTCCCGATCGGCGAGGAGCGGCCGCTTGCCGCCGCGCCGAACACGGAAGCCGTGGTCCTTCCCAGGACCGACGCGAAGCTCGGGGGCTGACATGGCAGAAGCGCACGCCAAACCGCAACACGACTACCACATCATCGATCCGAGCCCGTGGCCGTTCATCGGCTCGATCGGCGCCTTCGTGATGGCCATCGGCGGCGTCGCGTGGATGCAGTATCTGAAGGGCAACGAGTTCCACCTGCTCGGCGTCAACCTCGCCGGGCCGTGGCTGTTCTTCATGGGCCTGGCGATCGTGCTCTACACGATGTTCTCGTGGTGGTCGGACACCATCCGGGAGGCCCACGAGGGTCACCACACGCGTGTGGTCTCGCTTCACCTGCGCTACGGAATGATGTTGTTCATCGCCTCGGAGGTGATGTTCTTCGTCGCCTGGTTCTGGGCCTTCTTCGACGCCAGCCTGTTCCCGGGCGAAGCCGCGCAGGTGGCGCGGACCGAATACACCGGCGGCGTCTGGCCGCCCCAGGGAATCGAAGTCCTCGACCCCTTCCATCTGCCGCTCTACAACACGATCATCCTGCTTTTGTCGGGCACGACGGTCACCTGGGCACACCACGCGCTGCTTCACGGCGACCGCAAGGGACTGGTCAACGGCCTGGTGCTGACCGTGGCGCTCGGCGTGCTCTTCTCGTTCGTGCAGGCCTACGAATACATTCATGCGCCGTTCGGTTTCCGCGATTCCATCTACGGCGCCACTTTCTTCATGGCGACCGGATTTCACGGCTTCCACGTGATCATCGGCACGATCTTCCTGCTGGTGTGCCTGGTCCGGGCGATCCGCGGCGATTTTACGCCGACCCGGCACTTCGGCTTCGAGGCGGCAGCCTGGTACTGGCATTTCGTCGACGTCGTCTGGCTGTTCCTTTTCGCCAACATTTACGTCTGGGCTTCCGCGGGGGCGACCATCGCGCACGGCCATTGAAATCGGCGTGGAGTCGCGGTCGGCGGAGTCCGGGCGGCGATCGGTGAGCCCGATGGTCGAGAACGCCGCCGCCCCGGAAAGGCGCACCTGGATCGCCGTCATGCTGGGCGGTCTCGCCTTCCTCGTGCTGCTCGGGCTCGGGACATGGCAGGTGGAACGCCTGCGCTGGAAGGAGGCGCTGATCGCCACGATCGACGAGCGCATGTCCGCCGATCCCCTGCCGCTGGCCGCCGTCGAGGCGAAATTCGCCGCCGGGGCGGATGTCGACTACTGGCCTACCGAAGCAAGCGGCGTGTTCCTGCACGAAGGCGAGCGACATTTCCTGGCCACCCACGGCGGGCAGTCCGGGTTCTTCGTGTATACGCCGCTCCGCCTCGACGACGGCCGCTTCGTTTTCGTCAACCGCGGGTTCGTTCCCTATGACATGAAGCAGCCCGCAAAGCGGGGGGCGGGGCAGGTGCCAGGCAGGCTCACGGTCACGGGGCTGGCCCGCAATCCGCTGGCCGCCAAGCCGTCCGTCATCGTCCCGGACAACGATCCGGCGAAGAACGTCTTCTTCTGGAAGGACATCGAGGCGTTCGCCGCGACTGCCGGCCTGCCCGCCGGCGCCGCCGTGCTGCCCTTCTTCATCGACGCCGGCCCGCAGCCGGTTGCCGGCGGCTGGCCCGTTGGCGGCGTGACGCTGGTCCACCTGCCCAACAATCACCTGCAATATGCGGTGACCTGGTACGGGCTGGCGGCGGCTCTGGCCGGCGTGCTCGCGCTCTTCGTTGCCGGCCGCAGCGGGCGCCGGGGAAAAGGCGTCTGATTGCCGCCCGCCCTTGACAGGAGCGGGACCGGAACATCATTTCGGCGGCAACCGGAAAGAGATTGCCCGTCATGAATGCCAGTTTCCGCAAGCCGCCGCTGACCGTCAGGCTTTGCCAGCCCCGCGGCTTCTGCGCCGGCGTCGACCGGGCCATCCAGATCGTGGTGCTGGCGCTGAAGAAATACGGCGCACCCGTCTATGTGCGCCACGAGATCGTCCACAATCGCTATGTCGTCGAGGGGCTGCAGGAACTGGGCGCGGTGTTCATCGAGGAACTGTCCGAAATACCGCCCGCCCACCACGCCTGCCCGGTCGTCTTCTCGGCACACGGAGTGCCCAAATCCGTGCCGGCCGACGCCGAGGCGCGCAACCTGTTCTATCTCGACGCGACCTGCCCGCTGGTGTCAAAGGTGCACAAGCAGGCGATGCGCCATCAGCGGCTCGGCCGCCACGTGCTCCTGATCGGCCACGCGGGGCATCCCGAAGTCATCGGCACGATGGGGCAGTTGCCCGAAGGCGCCGTCACGCTGATCGAGACCGAGGCCGACATCGAGCGCTTCACTCCGGCCGATCCGGCCGAGCTCGGCTTCGTCACCCAGACGACGCTGTCGGTCGAGGATACGGCCGGCCTCATTCGCGCCCTCTACGCCCGCTTCCCCGACATCAAGGCTTCGGCGGCCGAGTCGATCTGCTACGCCACGACCAACCGCCAGGAGGCAGTCAGGGAGGCGGCTCCGGGAACCGATCTTTTTCTGATCGTCGGGGCGCCGAACTCGTCCAATTCCAGGCGGCTGGTGGAGGTTGCCGAGCGCGCCGGAGCAGGAATGTCGCTGCTGGTGCAGCGCGCCTCCGAAATTCCGTGGACCGACATCGGCGCCATTTCGACGCTCGGCCTGTCGGCGGGCGCGTCGGCTCCCGAGATCATCGTCGACGAGATCATCGACGCCTTCCGGGCGCGTTTCGAGGTCAGCGTCGATCTCGCCGTCACCGCGACCGAGACGCAGGACTTCCCGGTGATGCGGGCGCTTCGCGACGTCGAGCTGACCAGGGCCGACATGGCCTTCGTGAACGGCTGACCTCGGCCGTCATGGCAGTCTATACCGACGTCTCGGAAGTCGAGCTGGAAGCCTTCCTGAGCGACTATCCTGCCGGCCGCCTGCTCTCCTACAAGGGCATCGCGGAAGGCTCCGAAAACTCCAACTTCCTGCTGCATACGAGCTCCGGCGCCTACATTCTGACGCTTTATGAAAAGCGCGTCGAACGGGACGACCTGCCGTTTTTCCTCGCCCTGATGCAGCACCTTGCCGGCAAGGGCATCTCCTGTCCGCTGCCGGTGAAGCGCCGTGACGGCGAGGTGATCGGCATGCTGGCCGGGCGCCCCGCCGCGCTCATCACCTTCCTGGAAGGCATGTGGATGCGGAGGCCGACTGCCGGTCATTGCCGGGAGGTCGGCAGGGCGCTCGCCGGACTTCACCTTGCCGGCATGGATTTCCCTCTGGTCCGCCGCAATGCGCTGGGGCTCGACGGCTGGCACAGGCTCTGGCAGGAATCGCGGCCGCGCGCCCACGAGGTCGAGCCGCAACTTGCCGCTGAAGTGGACGAGGATCTTGCGGTACTGGGCCGGCAATGGCCGGCTGGTCTGCCGGCCGGAATCATCCATGCCGATCTCTTCCCAGACAACGTCTTCTTCCTCGGCGAGGAGCTGTCCGGGTTGATCGACTTCTACTTCGCCTGCAACGATCTCTATGCCTACGACGTCGCGACCTGCCTCAACGCCTGGTGCTTCGAGAAGGATTTTTCGTTCAACGCGACGAAGGGCAGGGCGTTGCTTGCAGGTTACCAGGCCGTGCGACCGCTGAGCCCGGCGGAAAAGGCAGGGCTGCCCATCCTGGCGCGCGGCTCGGCACTGCGCTTCATGCTGACGCGGCTCTACGACTGGCTGACCATCCCCGACGGGGAACTCATCCGCAAGCGCGATCCCATGGAGTACATAAGAAGGCTGCGCTTCCATCGCACGATCCGGTCGCCGCTGGAGTATGGGCTCGAATGAAGCGGGTCGAGATATTCACGGATGGCGCCTGTTCGGGCAATCCTGGTCCGGGCGGCTGGGGAGCGGTGCTTCGTCACAATGGCGCGGTGCGGGAACTCTCGGGGGGTGAGGCCGAGACCACCAACAACCGCATGGAGCTGATGGCGGCCATCGCGGCCCTCAATGCGCTGAAGGAGCCATGCGCGGTCGACCTTCACACCGACAGCAACTACGTCAAGGACGGCATCTCGGGCTGGATTGACGGCTGGAAACGGAACGGCTGGAAGACAGCCGCGAGGACCCCCGTGAAGAACGTCGAGTTGTGGCAGCAGCTCGACGCCGCCCGCG
>JAJFMR010000137.1 GCA_020696915.1 Rhizobiaceae bacterium
CAACTGAGCTAAAGCGGCCGACCGCCGCGGGTGATAGCCGCATTGCCGCGCGAATTCAAGCGGCGCGCAGTCTCGAAGTCTCGAAGTCGCCGGGGATTGCGGGGGGATGCCTCTTCGACTTGGCTTCCGCCGGAAATGGCTTCGTGATCGAAGCAAGCGCAAGGGAGGCCAAGGTGATCGGCGGTTCCAGGGCGCCCGACTCGCGACTGCCGTCCGCAGCGGCGATTTTCGGGACTTATACGGACCGGCTGGCATCGCTGTGGAGTCAAGCGCAGGTTGCCTGAAGCGGCGGCTGCGGCTAACGAAGGACTGCCGCCACATCAGCAGGATGGAAAAAGATTTGGACGCGCTCGAAAAGGCGATCCGCAGTTCCTTCGAGAAGGGCAATGCCGAGGATCGCGCCTATCGCGAAAAGGTGTATCGGTCGGCCTTTGCCGCGCTCGACCGTGCGATCCAGGCGAACCCCGGCATAACGGTCGAACGGGCGATCGGCCGCCGGCGCGACCTTCAGGCCAAGATCGCGATCATCGAATCGGAGTTCCTGCCGGCAGTCCGCGCGGCCGCCGAGGCTCGGCGCGCGGAGCCGGTGGCAGAGGACGAGCCGCCGCTGCCCGACCTCGGCCCGCCGCCCGACATTGGCTCGCCGGACGCTTTCCCGCCGCCACCCGGAGCGCCCGCCGACCTCGGCCACCCGGCCGGCTACCCGCAGGCGGCCCCGGTCGCGTCGGCGCCGCCGGTCGAGCCTGCGGTACCCGCCGGCCGCGCTACCGCTGCACCCTTTGTGGAGCCCCCGGTTTCCCGAGCCGCCGCGACGCCGCCGGAATTCGCTCCGGAACCCGTCATGGCGGACCACGCAGGCGCCGCCGCGACCGGCATCTCGCCGGAAATCGATGTCGGCGCCGAGCGCCAGCCGCCGTTCGGCCGATCGGGCGAAATCGAGGACGTCGCACCCGATCGGAACGACGTCCGGGTCCGACAGGCACGCCGTTCCTACGGCCGGCTCATGCTGGCCGCCACCTTTCTGAGTGCGGTGGCCATCGGCGGCTGGTGGGCGTACCGGACGGGGCTCATCGGCTTTCCCGAAGACGGCGCCGTTCCCAATCCGCCGCAGATCGTCGAGGACGAGGATTTCTCGCCCGGCGGAGACATCGTGCCGCCCCCGGTCACCGCCCAGTCGCCGCAGCGCAACTGGGTGAACGTCTTTTCCGCATCCGACGCTTCGCAGGTCGGCACGCCCGCCGGCGCGGCCGCCGAGGTGCAGGAGGACGAGTCCGGCACTTTCCTGCGCGTGCGCTCGGGCGGCGACGCGGTGATCTTCGATGTCGGCCAGGGGGTGCTGGAACAGATCGCCGGCCGGAAGGCGGTGTTCGACATCGTTGCGCGGGCCGCCGAGGGCAAGGAGACCCAGATCTCGGTCGACTGCAACTTCGGCGAACTCGGCGACTGCGGCCGCAAGCGCTATGAGGTCGGATACGAGAAGAGCGAGTATCTGTTCGAGGTCGACCTTCCGGAAAACCGGCCGGGCGCGGCCGGGTCGATCGCCGTCAACTCCGATTTCGACAACCAGGGCAAGGCCGTCGACATCTACGAGATCCGCGTGTCGGTCGTGGAATAGCGTTCAGTCGAGCAGCGCCTGCAGCGTCTCGAGGCGGTCGGCCTCGCTCGGCGGCTTGTCCCAGCGTAGCCTCGAAATGCGCGGAAAGCGCATCGCTACGCCGGATTTGTGCCGGGTCGATCGGTTCAGCCCCTCGAAGGCCACTTCGAGCACCAGGCCCTCGCTTTTGTCGGCACGCACCGAGCGCACTGGCCCGAACCGCTCGACCGTGTTGTCGCGCACATATTTGTCGATCTGCCGGAGCTCCTCGTCGGTAAAACCGAAATAGGCCTTGCCGACCGGCACCAGCTCTTCCTCCCCTTCGGGCCCCGCCCAGACGCCGAACGTATAGTCGGAATAGAAGCTCGACCGCTTGCCGTGCCCGCGCTGCGCGTACATCAGCACCGCGTCCACGGTGTGCGGATCGCGCTTCCACTTGAACCAGGGACCCTTTGGCCGCCCCGCCACATAAGTCGAATCGAGCCGCTTCAGCATCACCCCTTCAATGACCGGGTGCGGCGGGTTCATGCGCATCTGGTCGAGGGCCTGCCAGTCCTCGAACGCGGCGAGCGGCGACAGGTCGAAGCGGCTCGGGTCGAGTCCCGCCACGAAGGCTTCGAGGGCGTTGCGCCGCTCCGTGAAGGGCAGGCCTCGCAGGTCCTCCTCGCCGCGTTGCAGGAGGTCGTAGCAGCGCATGAAGGCCGGATAGGCCCGGGCGACCTTCGGCGAGACGCTTTTGCGGTTCAGCCGCTGCTGCAGGTCCGAAAAGGTACCGGTCGCAACGGAGGGATCGCCGACCAGGAGTTCACCGTCGAGCGCGCCCGAAAAATCCATGGCCTCCACGAGGTCGGGAAAGGCGCGCGAAATGTCGTCGCCGGTGCGCGAATAGAGCCGCCTTACTCCGCCCTCCGATACCGCCTGGACCCGGATCCCGTCCCATTTCCATTCCGCGGCATAGTCGGCCGGGTCCAGTTTCGCCAGATCGCTCTCCTCGAGCGCATTGGACAGCATGACCGGCCGGAACAGGGCAAACGCGGTCCTGCGCGGCCTGTCCGCCCTGCCTTCGAGCCAGGCGAACAGGCCCTCGTAGGGCGGCGCCAGCCCGTGCCAGAGTTCCTCTATCGAGGCGACGTCCTGCTGTCCGAGGTCGGCCAGCGCCTGCTTGGCGAGGCGCGCCGAGACGCCGACCCGCAAGCCCCCGGTTACCAGCTTGATGATGGCGTAGCGGGCGTTGGTGCCGGCGCTGTCGAGCAGACCGGCCAGCACGTGCGGCCCGTCGGAGCGGCTCGCCGACTGCAGCCTGCGGACGACTTCGGCAAGCGTGGGCCCGGGCCGACCGGAAGCCGGCTCCGGCGCCGGCCAGACCAGCGAAACCGTCTCGGCGAGATCGCCGACATAGTCGTAGGAATAATTGAACAGCACCGGATCCACCCGCTCCGCCACCAGCGCGCGCAGCATGGCCGGTTTCACCGCGGTGATCGCCAGATCGCCGGTGATCGCGGCGAGTGCCAGCCCCCGGTCGGGGTCCTCGACACTGCCGAAATGGTCGACGAGCAGCTTCAGCTTGCCGTTGCGCGACGGCGTCAGAACCAGCCGGTCGAGGAGTTCCGCAAAGCGCTGCATCAGCGCTCCGTTCCGCTCAGCATGCCCGGCACGGGGCTTGCCGTTGCCATCAGTCCCCCTCGTCCTCGTAGCCGACCAGGTTGAGCGGCCGTGCGGCGATGCCCTGCAACTCGCACCAGCGGACCAGCGCTTCCTCGCGGCCGTGCGTCACCCAGACTTCCGGCGCGCCGGTCTCGAGGATGGTGGCGGTCAGCTCGTCCCAGTCGGAATGGTCCGAGATGATCAGCGGAAGCTCGACGCCGCCCTGTCTGGCACGCTGGCGGATGCGCATCCAGCCGGACGCGAAGCACGACAGCGGGTCGGGAAAGCGCCGCGACCAGCGGTCGGCGAAGGCCGAGGGCGGTCCGACCACGATCGCTCCTGCGAAATCCCGCCTGGCGCCGGCTTCGACCGTGGCAGGCTCGAGGTCGCCGAGCTCGATCCCCTGGCTGCGGTAATAGTCGCAGAGCCTGGCCAGCGCGCCGTGGATGTAGATCGTCCCGTCGACGCCGGCGTCGCGGATCAGCCGGATGACCCGCTGCGCCTTACCGAGCGCATAGGCGCCGACGAGATGCGCACGCTCCGGAAACTGCCCGACGGATTTGACGAGCTTGCCGATCTCGATGCCGTCGGGCGGGTGGCGGAAGACGGGAAGGCCGAAGGTCGCTTCGGTGATGAACACGTCGCAGCCTATCGGCTCGAAGGAAACGCAGGTCGGGTCCGCGCGGCGCTTGTAGTCGCCCGAGGCGACGATCCTGGTGCCGCCATGCTCGACGGCGATCTGCGCCGAGCCGAGCACATGGCCGGCCGGATAAAAGGTGACGGCGACGCCGCCGATGCGCAGCGTTTCGCCGAGCCGGGCTGCCTCGGTCGTACCGGCGAAATCCTCTCCGCAGCGCAATGCCATTATATCGAGCGTCTGCCGGCTCGCCAGCACCGCGCCATGGCCCGGGCGGGCATGGTCGGAATGGCCGTGGGTGATCAGCGCCCGCGCCACCGGACGCACGGGATCGATGAAGAAATCGCCGGGCGGGCAGTAGAGGCCCTCAGGTGCGGGACGGAGAAGGTCGCTGGCGCGCATGAAGCCTAGATAAGCAACTATTTTCCGTGGGAAAGCCTGTTGAATTTGCCGGGAAGTTGGGTCATTGAGCGCTTCCCGCCAGAACCGGCTCCCCAGACATGAAACCCTTCGTCACCTCTTCGGGCGACTTCATTGCCGACCGCCGCGCCGAATATGCCGAGATGCTCTTTGCGTCCCTCGGCGAGTTCCACGAGGCCGCCGGCGCTGCCGACGCCGCGGCGGAAGCCTGGCGGACGGTGCAGCGACTTGATCCGCCGGATCATCCGGGTGCGGCGCTGAAGCTCGAACTGGCCGGCCATGCGCCGGCGGCAGACACGACATCCGGTGCCTTCGTCGAGACGCTTTTCGACCGGTACGCCGAGACGTTCGATGCCGTCCTGGTCCGCAAGCTTTCCTATAGCGCACCGGAGCTCATGGCCAGGGCACTCCTGGCCCAGCGCGACAATTTCGGACTGGCGGTTGACCTCGGCTGCGGCACCGGCCTGATGGGAGAGCATCTGCGCTCCTGTTGCCGCCGGCTGGAGGGGGTAGACATTTCGGCTGCGATGCTGCGCAAGGCCAGGGAGAGGAAGCTGTACGACCGGCTGGTCAAGGCCGACCTCCAGTCCTGGTCCCATGACGGTGAACCCGCCGACCTCGTCACCGCAGCCGACGTTTTTGTCTATGTCGGGGCACTCGACCGCTTGATGAACAAGGTGGCCGGCATGCTTGCCGCGGGCGGTCTCTTTGCCTTCTCGGTGGAGCGGCTGCCCGGCGAGGACGGCTTTGCCCTGCAGGCCACGAGGCGCTATGCGCATTCGCCGGCCTATGTGACCAGTTGTCTGGTGGAAAGCGGGCTGTCGCTGCTGTCGCTCGAGACGGGGATCATCAGGCAGGATCGCGGCGCGGCCGTCGAAGGCCTGATCGTGGTGGCGATGCGCCGCGGCGGCGGCTTGCGGTGAAACGAAGCAGGATGCGCGTTCTGCCGTAGCTTCCTGTTTCAATCGGGGGCGATCCCACCTTTCCGTCCGATGCAGCGAAGCCGCAACCGGCGCTTTCGATCCCGTTTTGTTCCAGATACCGCTTGGCGTTCGCCCGTCCTCGCGCTACCTCTCGGCACGTGACGATCGACCTCCGCCTCGGCGCCGCCACTGCTCCGGCCAGTCTGCCCGAACCCTTCGTGAGCTGGTTCGCGGAGCGGGGCTGGACGCCGCGCGCCCACCAGATCGAGCTCCTCGGCAGGGCCGCGGCCGGCCGCTCCGTCTTGCTGATCGCTCCGACCGGCGCCGGCAAGACGCTGGCCGGCTTCCTTCCGAGCCTCGTCGACCTGGCGGTCCGGGGAAAGCGCCGGCCGGGCGAGGCGCATCGCGGCATCCACACGCTCTACATATCGCCGCTCAAGGCGCTGGCCGTCGATATCGAGCGCAATCTGTCGAAGCCGGTGGACCAGATGCAGCTGCCGGTGGCGCTGGAGACGCGGACCGGCGATACGCCCGCTCACAAAAGGCAGCGCCAGAAGCTGAAGCCTCCCGACATCCTGCTCACCACGCCGGAGCAGCTCGCCTTGCTGATCGCGGCGCCCGACGCGCGGCCCTTCTTCGAGGACCTGCGCTACGTCGTATTGGACGAGCTGCATTCGCTGGTCACCTCGAAGCGCGGCCACCTTCTGGCGCTTGGCCTGGCGCGGTTGCGCAGTTTTCGGCCACGGCTGCAGGCGATCGGCCTTTCGGCGACGGTCGCCGATCCCGACGCGCTCCGCCGCTGGCTGGTCGGCCAGAGGCCAGCCGGCGCCATGGCCGACCTCATCACCGTGGAAGGCGGCGCCCGGCCGGACGTTTCCGTGATGGACTCGCAAGAGCGCGTGCCCTGGCAGGGCCACTCGTCGCGCTATGCCGTCCCCGAGATCTACGAGACGGTGAAGCGGCACAGGATGTCGCTGATCTTTGTCAATACGCGCAGCCAGGCCGAACTCCTGTTCAGCGAGCTATGGCGCACCAACGAGGACAATCTGCCGATCGCGCTGCATCACGGATCGCTGGACGTCAGCCAGCGCCGCCGCGTCGAGAAGGCAATGGCCGAGAGCAGCCTCCGTGCCATCGTCGCCACCTCGACCCTCGACCTCGGCATCGACTGGGGCGACGTCGACCTGGTCATCCATGTCGGTGCGCCGAAGGGCGCCAGCCGTCTGGCGCAACGCATCGGGCGGGCCAACCACCGGATGAACGAGCCTTCGAAAGCGATACTGGTGCCGTCCAACCGCTTCGAGGTTCTGGAATGCCGGGCGGCTTTGGAAGCCAGCACCATAGGCGCGCAGGACACGCCGCCACTGGTGGCCGGCGCGCTCGACGTGCTCGCCCAGCACGTGCTGGGATCGGCATGTGCGGCTCCCTTCGAGGCCGGTCTTCTGTTCGAGGAGGTCAAGAGCGCCGCGCCCTATGCGGAACTGCACCGCAAGACCTTCGACCGTGTGGTCGATTTCGTCGCCACCGGCGGCTATGCGCTGCGGAGCTACGAGCGCTACGCGAGAATCCGCAGGACCGCGGATGGCCTGTGGCGCGTCGCCCATCCGCGCGTCGCGCAGCAATATCGCCTGAATGTCGGCACCATCATCGAAGTCCCGGCGCTGAACGTGCGCTATGTGCGCACCGGCAGCGGCCTGGTGGCGCGCGGCGGTCCGATGCTGGGCAGGATAGAGGAAGCTTTTCTGGAGACGCTGGTGCCCGGCGACACGTTCCTGTTTGCCGGCAAGGTCCTGCGCTTCGAGGGCATTCGCGAGAACGAGTGCTTCGTCTCGAATGCGCCCGGCCAGGACGCCAAGGTCCCCTATTACGGCGGCGGCAAGTTTCCGCTGTCGACCTATCTTGCCGACCAGGTGCGCCTGATGCTGGCCGATCCGGCTAGGTGGAAGGCGCTGCCGGAGCAGGTGGCGGACTGGCTCCGCCTGCAGGCGGACGTTTCGGTTCTGCCGAAGCACGGCGAGCTGCTGGTCGAGACGTTCCCGCGGGGAAACCGCTTCTACATGGCAGCGTATGCCTTCGAGGGGCGCCTGGCGCACCAGACGCTGGGCATGCTGCTCACCAGGCGCCTCGAACGGGCCGGCGCCCGCCCGCTGGGCTTCGTAGCCACCGATTACGTGCTGTGCGTGTGGGCGCTGGCCGACCTCGGCAGCATGTTCAGGCGCGGCAAGCCTTCGCTCGCCTCGCTGTTCGAGGAGGACATGCTCGGCGACGACCTCGACGCCTGGCTCGCCGACAGCTGGATGCTGAAGCGGACCTTCCGCAACTGCGCGATGATTGCCGGTCTGATCGAGAAGCGTTATCCCGGCCAGGAAAAGAGCGGCCGGCAGGTGACGGTCTCGGCCGATCTCCTCTATGACGTGCTGCGCAGCCACGAGCCGGACCACATCCTGCTCGAAGCGACGCGCGACGATGCGGCCTCGGGCCTGCTCGATGTCAGGAGACTTGCCGAGATGCTGTCGCGCATCAAGGGCCGAATCATGCATAAGGAGCTCGACCGAATTTCCCCGCTCGCCGTGCCGATCATGCTGGAAGTGGGGCGCGAGCGGGTGGACGGCGAGGCCGGTGATGCGCTGCTGTCCGAAGCAGAGCAATTGATCGACGAGGCGGCGGGACGGCGGTGAGCCTGGATCTCGAATCTTGCACGGACGATGAACGGCCGACGGCGATCGTGATCGCCGGCGAGCCCGCTCTCTGCGACCGCCGCGGCGCACTCTATTTTCCCGGCCACGGGCTGCTCTGCGTTTCCGACATGCACCTGGAGAAAGGCTCCTCCCTGGCGCGGCGCGGCTATCTGGTCCCTCCCTATGACAGCGCCGCGACGCTTATCCGCCTCGAGGCGGCGGTCGCAAAATGGCGGCCGCGCATCGTCGTCAGCCTCGGCGACAGCTTCCACGACTGCGACGGCGCCGGCCGTATGCCGGACAACCTGCGGGCCGGGCTTGCGGCGCTGGCGACAGGCCGCGACTGGTTCTGGGTCGCCGGCAATCACGATCCGCAGCCGCCGGCCGGCCTGCCGGGCGAGACGGTGAACGCCATCTCGCTCGGCGCCCTGACCTTTCGGCATCACCCGGGCCCCGGTGCTTCGGACGGCGAAATCGCCGGCCATCTGCACCCCGGCGCAATGATCGTGCAGCGCGGGCGCGCGGTGCGCCGCCGCTGCTTCGCGGCCGACGGCCGGCGCCTGATCATGCCGGCCTTCGGCGCCTATACCGGTTCTCTCAACGTGCTTGACCGCGCCTATGCCGGGCTGTTCCGGCGCGATGGGTTCATGGCCTACATGATCGGAGCGCAACGGATCTTCGCCATTTCTGGCGGCTTGCTGCGGCCGGGCTGAGCATCACGTCTGGAAAACCAGCGCGCCCCAAAAGCGCACAAGACCGTGAGCGAGACGAAGCCCTCGTCAGGTAAGGCTTCTCTGCCGGGCCTTGTTGGCGCGCTCGATCGCCGCGACGGTCAGCGGATCGACGCTGAGGTGGCGGCGCAGCAATTGCAGCACCCGGTATTCCTCCATGCGCATCTCCAGATCGACGGCCGCCACTTCGAAGGCAGCCGCATAGGCGGTATCGTGGAGATGCTCGGGCACCGCCTTGCGGGCGATCCGCAGGACCTCTTCGAGCCCGTTCTCCTCGGCGACGAGCTTCTGGCAGTCCTGTGCGACCTGCAGCAGCCGGTCGGGCGGGAAATCCTCGAAGATCGGCCAGCTGCGTACCACCTCGCCGATCCGTTGCAGCTCGACGTTCGTCATGTCGCGATCGGATGCCGATGTCACCACCATCAGGTAGATCAGCGCTTCGTGGGGAGTCGGCCGCGCCATGTGCTGGTTTCTCCGTTTCGGCGATTGCCCTGCTGTAGGAACTTGGCAGTTGCACGGCAAGCCGAAACGTGACGCATCGTTGACGTGCCGGACATGCCCGCATAGATCATGCCGCCTGCCGGCAGGGTCGCCGGCAAGTCAGTCGGGAAAAACCATGCCTGCCGGAAGCCCCATCGATCTCTCCCCCGAAGTGACGGCCGCCGCAGCCGAAAGCAGGGCCTGGCCGTTCGAGGAGGCCAGGAAGATCATCGAGCGCTACAAGGGCGGCGCGTTTCCGGAGACCGTCCTGTTCGAAACTGGCTACGGGCCGTCCGGCCTGCCGCATATCGGCACCTTCGGAGAGGTCGCCCGCACCTCGATGGTGCGCCACGCCTTCCGCGTGCTGACCAGGGACCAGGTGGCGACGCAGCTCCTGTGCTTCTCCGACGACGTCGACGGCATGCGCAAGGTGCCCGACAACGTACCCAACCGCGATCTCCTCATCCCGCATCTCGGCAAGCCGCTGACGCGTGTGCCAGATCCGTTCGGCGAGCATGAGAGCTTCGGCCATCACAACAATGCGATGCTCAGGCGCTTCCTGGACACGTTCGGCTTCGACTACGAATTCGCCTCCGCACTCGACTACTACACGTCCGGCCGTTTCGATGACGGTCTCGTCCGGATGCTGGAGAACTACGACGAGGTCATGGAGGTGATGCTGCCGACGTTGCGCGAGGAACGGCGGCGGACCTATGCGCCGATCCTGCCGCTGCATCCCGAAACAGGCGTCGTCATGCAGGTGCCGATCGAGGAGGTGCATCCCGAACGCGCCACCGTGGTGTGGACGGATCCGACCACCGGCAAGCGCTGGGAAACCAGCGTCAAGGGGGGCGGCTGCAAGGCGCAGTGGAAGCCGGATTGGGCGCTGCGCTGGGCGGTGCTGTCGGTCGATTACGAGATGTCCGGCAAGGACCACATCGACAATGTCAGGACGTCGTCGAAGATCTGCCGCATCCTCGGCGGGCGCCCGCCCGAGGGCTTCAACTACGAGCTTTTCCTCGACGAGAACGGCGAGAAGATCTCGAAGTCGAAGGGCAACGGCATCACCATCGACGAATGGCTGACCTACGCGCCGAGCGAAAGTCTCGGCCTCTATATGTTCCAGCGTCCGCGCACCGCCAAGAAGCTGTATTTCGATGTCATTCCCAAGGCAGTCGACGAGTATTACGCCTTCCTGTCGGCTTATCCGCGCCAGGACTGGAAGGAGCGGCTGGGCAATCCGGTATGGCACATGCACGACGGCAACCCGCCCAGCGTCGACATGCCGGTGCCTTTCGCGCTGCTGCTGAACCTGGTGAGCGCCTCCAACGCGCATTCGAAGGATGTGCTGTGGGGATTCATCTCCCGCCACGCGGGCGGCGCCTCGCCCGCCACGCATCCGGAACTCGACCGGCTGGTCGGCCATGCCATCCGCTACTTCGACGATTTCGTGAAGCCGCAAAAGGCCTATCGCGCGCCCGACGCGGTTGAGCGCGAGGCGCTGAAGGAACTGGCAGAGGCGCTGGGCCGCCTGCCCGCGCCGGCGGACGGCGAGGCGATCCAGAACGCGGCGCTCAACGTGGCGCGGCGGATCGAGCGTTACCAGGATCATTCCAGGCAGGCGCCGGAAGGCGGCCCCGGCGTGTCCGTCGCTTTCTTCCAGATGATCTACCAGGTGCTGATCGGCCAGGAGCGGGGCCCGCGCTTCGGCTCCTTCGCTGCGCTTTACGGGATTGCCGAGACACGCGCGCTCATCGACCGCGCGCTGGCCGGTCAGCTGGCGGCGTAGTCCCGGAGGCGGCCGCGGAAGCGGTCGCTGCGGACTCCGCGGTGGGCTCGGTCAGGTCCGGCGGCGGTCCGAAAATGCCTTTTCGGGCGGTGCGCGCCGCGGCCTCGGCCTCGGCATAGGAGCCGCCCGGGGCCGCGCGCGCCCAGCCGTTCGCAACCAGCCACGCCCCGGCATCCTGCTTGCCGAGCCTGCAGGCGGCCGTGACGTCGCCGCCGGCCTCGGGCGGCAGGTCGCAGTCGAGCGCCCGGCCCCTCAACCACATCCGGAAGGCGGTGCGTGCCCGCATTCCGCAGGCCCAGGTCTGGCCCCCAAACTCGCAGGTCTCGTCTGGGGGAAGGCTGTCCGTCCCGGCAATGGTCACCGTCACGCCCATCCCCTCGACCACCGCCGATTCCACGGCCAGCGGCCGGAACAGCATGCTGCCCTTATCCTCATGCTTCGGCGGCAGCGGCACCGACAGATCGCTGAGCGGCGGACGGGGCGCTGCCCATTCCAGCTTTCCAGTGTCGAGTTCCGGGGGTGCCACGACGTCCGGCGCGATCTGCCGCGACGCGCCTTGGGTGGCCGGCGGCCGGTTTTCCGGATCGGCGGGCGGAGCAGGCGGCAGCCCGGTACCGGCGACGCTTTCTGCCGGCGCATCCACCTGGCGGGCTGCATGCCGGCCGCCGACGAACACGCCGAGGCCGATCAGCACGAAGGTGACCGACAGGATTGCCGGAACGGCGGCTCGCATGGCCGCCTACTGGCTCGCCCAGACGATACGCGCCATCCATTCGACGTCGCGGGCCGGCAAGTGTCGGTCGGGGTGCTCCGGATTGACTGAGACGAGTTCGATCGTGCGTGCCGTG
>JAJFMR010000537.1 GCA_020696915.1 Rhizobiaceae bacterium
GCCGCTCCTGAACCCTCAACTCAATACAGTTGCGCTACGAAGCCGCGCCAGTCTCGCACTGATCCGCAAAGAATATAAAAGCCCCGATAACTCCAACCAAACCTGATCAATCCCCTCCGAATACTGCCGTCCAACTACCCCAATCCCGGTGGTAACCCGTCATGGCATCGGCTCCTTTGGTAAACGACCTTAGGCGACATTGACCGCTCGCCTCAAGGTCGAGCACTTTTCCTGACTGTAGCTCAAGGCCGGGTATCGCGATCCGGCCGCACGCCAGCGGTTAGGACGGATGCGGAAAATACTGTCGGTCATCGGTACCCGGCCCGAAGCGATCAAGATGGCCCCGGTCATCAGCGCGCTCAACGGCGTTTCCGGCGTTGAAAACCTCGTCTGCGTCACCGGCCAGCACCGCACCATGCTGGATCAGGTGCTGCACCTGTTCCGGATCGTGCCCGACTACGACCTCGCCATCATGAAGCCCGGCCAGACCCTGGCCGACATCACCACCGCCGTCCTGACCGGCCTGACCCGCCTGTTTGCCGAAACCAAGCCCGACCGTGTCCTGGTCCACGGCGACACCACCACCGCGATGGCGGCATGCATGGCCGCCTTCTACGCCCGCATCCCCGTCGCCCACGTGGAAGCGGGATTGCGCACCGGCGATCTCCAGCAGCCCTGGCCGGAGGAGATGAACCGCAAGGTCATCGACAGCATGGCCGACGTGCTGTTCGCGCCCACCGAAAGCTCCCGCGCCAATCTGCTGCGCGAAGGGCTGGAGAACCGCCGCATCCTCGTCACCGGCAACACCGTGATCGACGCCCTTCTCCACACCGTTGACCGCCTGCGCACCGACGGCGCGCTGACCGCCGAAATGGACGCGAGGTTCAGCTTCCTGTCCGAGAACAAGCGGATGATCCTGGTCACCGCCCACCGCCGCGAAAGCTTCGGCGGCGGTTTCGAGCGCATCTGCCACGCTCTGGCGATGCTCGGCGACCGGGGCGACACGTCCGTCGTCTACCCCGTCCACCTCAACCCCAACGTCCGCGAGCCGGTCATGCGGCTGCTGGGCGACCGGCCCAACGTCCACCTGATCGAGCCGCAGGATTACCTGCCCTTCGTCCACCTGATGGAGCGGTCAACGCTGATCGTCACCGACAGCGGCGGCCTTCAGGAGGAAGCCCCCTCGCTCGGCAAGCCGGTGCTGGTGATGCGCGACGTGACCGAACGCCCCGAGGCGGTTGAAGCCGGCACCGTCCAGCTCGTCGGCACCGACACCGGCCGCATCGTCGGCGCCGCCAACCGCCTGCTCGACGACGAGCGGGCCTATGCCCAGGCGCGCCGCGCCCACAATCCCTATGGTGACGGCCATGCTGCCAAGCGAATCGTCAAGGAGTTGACCCGTGCAGCATAAATTCTCCCGCGTCGCGATCCTCGGCCTCGGCTATATCGGCCTGCCGACAGCGGCCACGCTCGCCAGCCGGGGCGTCGAAGTGATCGGCGTCGATGTCAACGAGCACGCGGTTTCCATGATCACGCAGGGCAAGGTCCATTTCAGCGAACCGGACCTCGACATGCTGGTCCGCGCCGCCGTGATGACCGGCAAGCTGCGCGCCGTCGTGACCCCGGAACCGGCGGAAGCCTTCATCATCGCCGTGCCCACCCCCCTGACGGAGGACAAGCGCCCCGACCTCAGCTTCATCGACGCCGCGGCATCGTCGATCGCCCCGGTGCTTGAAGCCGGCAACCTGATCGTGCTGGAATCCACATCCCCGGTCGGAACCTCCGCCCGCCTGTCCCGCCAGCTTGCCGAACTTCGCCCCGACCTGACTTTCCCCCACGCGGCCGGCGAACGCTCCGACATCCGCATCGCCTATTGCCCGGAACGCATCCTGCCCGGCCGCATGGTGCTGGAACTGGTGGAAAACGACCGCATCATCGGCGGCCTGACCCCGGCCTGCGCCGCCCGCGCCGACCAGCTCTACCGCATCTTCGTCAAGGGCGCCTGCCTGATGACCGACGCCAACACGGCGGAACTGGTCAAGCTGACCGAGAACGCCTACCGCGACGTCAACATCGCCTTCGCCAACGAGCTGTCGATGATCTGCGACGGCATGGGCCTGGATGTCTGGCGGGTGATCGAACTGTCCAACCGCCACCCCCGCCCGCGAGGTCAACGACACCAAGCCGCTCCACATCATCGACCGCATCCGCCGCCACGCCCAGCGCTTCAAGGACCCGGTGATCGCGTGCCTGGGCCTGACCTACAAGCCCAACGTGGACGACCTGCGCGAAAGCCCGGCCCTGGAAATCACCACCCACATCGCCCGCGAAGGCCTTGGCAAAGTCCTGGCCGTCGAACCCCACATCCGGACCCTGCCGCCCGAACTGGCCGAGTTCGACCACCTGCGCTTCTGCGACATGTCCGAAGCCCTGGCGGAGGCCGACATCGCCGTCCTGCTGGTCGATCACGCCGAATTCCGCGCGATCGAGGCCAAGGAACTCCTGAACAAGATCGTGATAGACACCAGGGGCTTCTGGCGCGACCGTCTCTACGTTCCCGACCGCTACGGTAGGGCCGCCGCCGAATAAAACGCCGTTCCCCTGTCACTCCGGTATCGAGACCAGCACCCCATGCCCAGCACCCTGTTCTCGCCCATCGACCTCGCCGGACGCACCTTCGCCAACCGGATCGTCGTTTCCCCCATGTGCCAGTACAGCGCGGAGAACGGCAACGCCACCGACTGGCACATGATGCACCTGGGCATGCTGGCGAATTCCGGCGCGTCGCTCCTGATCCTGGAAGCGACGGCGGTCGAAGCGGCGGGCCGCATCACCTCCGGCGATCTCGGCCTCTACAACGACGAGAACGAAGCCGCCCTCGGCCGAGTCATGGAAGCCCTCCGGCGCTACGGCAACGCGCAACTCGGCATCCAGATCGGCCACGCCGGCCGCAAGGCCTCGGCGCAACGCCCGTGGGAAGGGGGCAGGGCGCTGAAGCCCGACCAGGGGCCATGGACCACCTACGCGCCCTCCGCCATCCCCTTCGCTGAGGACTGGCACACCCCGCAAGCCTTCGCCGCCCAGGACTTCGAGCG
>JAJFMR010000538.1 GCA_020696915.1 Rhizobiaceae bacterium
TGCGCGGAGATGGCCGATGCCGGCGTCGGCACATCGACCTACGGCCTCGGGCAGGACTTCAACGAGGAGCTGATGACGGCGATGGCCCGCGCCGGTCAGGGCAACGCCTACTACGGCCAGACGGCGGAAGACCTCATGGACCCGTTCCGCGAGGAGTTCGACCTGATGTCCGCTCTCTGTGCCCGCGGCCTCCGGCTCGCCCTTGCTCCCGCGAGGGGTGTGCGGGTGCAGGTGGTCAACCAGTACCGCACCGACGCGGAAGGGTGTGAACCGGCGTGCAATTTTGACCCCGTTTTCGGGGTGATCGGCGTGCAATTCTGACCCCACCCCGCTTGGTGCAGAATGCCCTCGTTCGTGCGCGCGTTGCGGACGAGGGCGAGCGGGGATGCTTACGGTGGAGACGATCGGACGGGTTCGGCGGGAGTTCCACGTAAAGGGCAAGAGGATCAAGGCGATCGCGCGGGAGCTGCGGGTCTCGCGCAACACGGTGCGGCGCATCGTGCGCGGCGGTGAGACGGTGCATCGCTACGCGCGCAAGGAGCAGCCGCTGCCGCAGCTCGGCACCTGCGTGACGGCGCTCGAGGAACTGCTGGCAGCCAACGTCGGCAAGCCGCCGCGCGAGCGGTTGACGTTCGTGCGCATGTTCGAGGAGCTGCGGGTGGCTGGCTATGCCGGCGGCTACGATGCCGTGCGCCGCTACGCGCGCGCCTGGCAACGGCAGCAGGGTGCGAGAGCCGCCGAGGCCTACGTTCCGCTCTCCTTCGCGCCGGGCGAGGCCTTCCAGTTCGACTGGAGCCACGAGGTGGTCGTGCTCGACGGCGTGACGAACGTGGTGAAGGTGGCTCAGGTCCGCCTCTGCCACAGCCGCATGCTGTTCGTGCGCGCCTATCCGCGCGAGGCGCAGGAGATGGTGTTCGACGCCCACGAGCGGGCATTCGCCTTCTTCCGCGGTGCCTGTGCGCGCGGCATCTACGACAACATGCGCACGGCCGTCGATGCGGTGTTCGTCGGCAAGGAGCGCGCCTTCAACCGCCGCTTCCAGCAGATGGTGAGCCACTACCTGGTCGAGCCGACGGCCTGCACACCGGCAGCCGGCTGGGAGAAGGGGCAGGTGGAGAACCAGGTCGGGACGGTGCGCGCCCGCTTCTTCACGCCGCGCCTCAAGTTCAAGAGCTACGAGGAGCTCAATGCCTACCTGCTCGACCGCTGCGTCGCCTTCGCCAAGGCACAGCCCCATCCCGAGCAGAAGGAGCGGTCGGTCTTCGCGGTGTTCGAGGACGAGCGCGCAGCGCTGATCCCCTATCCCGGCCCCTTCGACGGCTTCCGCGCGACGACGGTGGCCGTGTCCAAGACCTGCCTCGTGTGCTTCGACAGCAACCGGTACTCGGTGATGGCCAGTGCCGTCGGCCGCCCGGTGGATGTACATGCCTATGCCGATCGCATCGTCATCAAGCAGGATGGACGCATCGTTGGCGAGCACCGCCGCCGGTTCGGCCGCAACCAGACTGCCTATGACCCCTGGCACTACGTTCCGGTGCTGGTGAGGAAGCCCGGCGCCCTGCGCAACGGCGCTCCCTTCAAGGATTGGCCGCTGCCCGCCTCGATCGAGCGCGTGCGGCGCAAGCTGAAGGCCATCGATGACGGTGACCGGCAGATGGTGAAGATCCTCGCCGCCGTGCTCAGCGACGGGCTGCAGGCCGTCGAGGCGGCCTGCGCGGAGGCGATCGAGGCCGGCATCGCCAGCGCCGACGTGATCCTCAACATCCTGGCGCGGCGGCAGCCGCAAACGGTATCGGCGCCGATCGAGACCCCGGCGCGCCTTTCGCTGAAGATCGCGCCGCAGGCCGACTGCGCCCGCTATGACCGCCTCAGGAGCGCCGGAGCCGTGCATGGAACGGCATGAGATCCTGGAGATGATGGGGACGCTGCAGCTCGCCGGGATGCGCGCTGCCTACGATGAGATCGTCTCCGCCGGCGTGAAGCGCCAGCAGGGCTTCGAGCGCGTCATCGGCGCGCTGCTGAAGGCGGAGATCGCCGAGAAGCAGGCCCGCTCGATCCGCTACCAGTTGGGCAGTGCCAGGCTTCCCCTCGCCAAGGAGCTTGCCGACATCAGCTTCGACGGCACGCCCATCAACGAGCAGCTGGTGCTTCCTCGATAGCCAGCGCAATGTGATTCTGATCGGCGGCACCGGCACGGGCAAGAGCCACATCGCCATTGCCATCGCCCGCAGCTGCATCCGCGCCGGCCGCAAGGCGCGCTTCTTCAACGTCGTTGACCTCGTCAACAAGCTCGAGGCCGAGATCAAGGCCGGCCGGCAGGGCCGCATCGCCGACGGTCTCACCCGCGTCCATCTCGTCATCCTCGACGAGCTCGGCTACCTGCCGTTCGCCCAGGCCGGCGGCCAGCTCCTCTTCCACCTCATCAGCCGGCTCTACGAGCGCACCTCGATCATCGTCACCACCAACCTGGCCTTCGCGGAATGGCCCTCGGTGTTTGCCGACCCCAAGATGACGACCGCGCTGCTCGATCGGCTCACGCACCACTGCGACATCATCGAGACCGGCAATGACAGCTGGCGGCTCAAGAACCGGAACTGACGCCGCTGCTGTGTGTGAATCGGCCAGCGCCTGAGACGCCCATCGGCACCGAAAACTGACCCCGCGTCGAAGCCCTCCGCTGCTGCGCTACGCTCCGCAGCTCCGGCCTTCGACGCGCACTACGCCAATGCCGAGAGGGGTCTCGATTGCACGCCGATCAGGGGTGAAAATCCCGCGCCGATTGACATCCTGATGAGGGGCACGGCTTCGGCCGACCCGAGCACCGCCGCTCCTTCCGCGCCGTTGTTGGAGGCGTT
>JAJFMR010000138.1 GCA_020696915.1 Rhizobiaceae bacterium
GAGTGATAATCGTGCTCACCATTGCGACTGTCGTCCTTCGTTGACTCGATTGTGGAGACTGCTGCTTCATGTCCTTCGATTCCCTGCAGGAACTCCGTCGGGCGGCGACCATCCTTCCGGCCGGAGACGATGCCGCAGCCGCAGCAGTGGCACGCAGGCAGGAAACCCTGACCAAGCCGATGGGAAGCCTCGGCCGGCTGGAAACGGCGGTGGCCTGGCTGGCCCGCTGGCAGGGTCGCAATATGCCGCAACTCGACCGCGTCAAGGTCGTGGTGTTTGCCGGCTCGCATGGCGTCACCGCGCAGGGCGTCTCGGCCTATCCCGCCGAAGTCACCGGACAGATGGTGCAGAACTTTGCGGCCGGGGGCGCCGCGATCAACCAGCTGTCGCGTGTCGCCGGTGCGGAGCTTGCCGTGATCCCGCTCGAAGTCGACCGCCCGACCGCCGATTTCACCCGCCAACCAGCGATGAGCGAGGCCGATTTTCTGGCGGCGGTCAGAGCCGGCTGGGAGGCGGTCGACGGGGATGTCGACCTGATATGCTTCGGGGAGATGGGCATCGGCAACACCACGGCTGCGGCCGCCCTCTCGGCGGCGCTGTTCGGGGGAGAGACCGCCAGCTGGACCGGCCGCGGCACTGGCGTGGATGATGCCGGCCTGCAGCGCAAGGTCGCGGCAATCGACAGGGCGCGGGCCCTGCACGGCGGCAGGATCGGGGATCCTCTCCGCGTGGCTTCCGCTTTGGGCGGTCGCGAACTCGCGGCGATACTCGGCGGGACGCTGGCGGCCAGGCAGCTCGGCGTTCCGGTGCTCCTCGACGGCTTTGTCTGCACGGCAGCCGTGGCGCCGCTGGCGAAGCTCCACCCTGCCGGCCTGGCGCACACGCTCGCCGCCCACGTCTCGGCCGAAGCAGGCCATCGCGGGCTGCTCGGTGCGCTGGGGCTGCAGCCGCTTCTCGATCTGGGCATGCGTCTCGGCGAAGGCTCGGGCGCCTGTCTCGCCGTGAACATCCTGCGCTCGGCGCTCGAATGCCATCGCGGCATGGCCAGTTTCTCCGAAGCCGGCGTCTCGGAGAAATAGGCTGGGCAGCCTGCGATCGCCGCTGGACAAAAGCAGCCTGACGCGCCCGGCTGAGGGATTGCTCTGTCGTCGCTATGAAAGCAGGAGATCGGCGAGGCTTTTCGATTTTCTGACGGCGCTCGACAGGTCGAGCCCAGACAGGAGGTCGACCAGGTGACTGGTCATCAAGTCTGCCGCCTCGGCACTCAGTCCAGCCTCGATGGCATCGACCAATGCCTGATGGGCGTGCCGCTCGCAGGTCGTATCCCGCCGCCTCCAATAGAGCGCGATGATCAGCGAAGAATGGGAGACGAGATCGCGAACGAGCTTGGTGAAGATGGAGTGCGCGGCGATCTCGGCGATGCCGACATGAAACCGTGCCGAGAGCATGATGGCTTCGCTGTCCCGACCGGCGTCCAGCGCTGCGTGTTCCTTTTCGAGATGTCGCCTCAACTGCGCGATGTCGTCCGGTACGGCCGACTGGGCGGCCAGCCACGCCACCTTGGGTTCGATGAGCGCCCGTGCCTCGAAGACCTCGCGCGCTTCACGTTTCGACGGCTGCGCAACGAAGGCGCCTCTATTGGGCTCCAATCTCGCCAGCCGGTCGTGGGCCAGAGCTTGCAGCGCGGCACGCACGACGGTCCGGCTCACCGAATAGATCGACCCGATTTCGTCTTCCGGCAGCTTGGTGCCGGGCGCGAGACGGTGGCTGACGATGGCATCCCTGAGCGCATAGTAGACAGGCGACCAGCGGGCTGCCGGTTTTTCGCTATCATCACCCTCCCGGAGGATGGTCAGCATTTTCTTTGCCGAACATCCGGCCGCCACACTGGACGCATCGCAGGGCGCGGCCGACGGCCGGCGCAATCCGGTATCGCGCGCAAGAGGGTCACACCGGCGACCCCGCGCCCGAATCCGCGACGTGGGCGGAGGCTCCCGACAGAGGTCGGGAGGGCGTTGCCGATGTTTCGGGGGACAAAGACGCGAACGCGCCCGAAAACCTTTTCCGGCGAGGCGCAGCGTAGCCGCCGATCTTGGAAGTCCTCAAGCCGACCCTGAACAGGCTCTCGGCAAGCGCCACGGCGCAGGCGACGCCGTCGAGCACCGGAATGCCATGTTCCTGCGACAGATCGTTGGCCAGATCGGCCATCCCGGCGCAACCGAGCACGATCGCCTCCGCCCTGTCTTCGGAGATGGCGCGGGCGATTTCGGCGGAGATCTTTCGTCTTGCACCGGTGCCCGGCAAGTCGAGGTCGAGTACCGGTACCTCCGATGACCTGACTTTGGCGCAGCGCGATGCCAGCCCGTATTTTACCAGATTGTGCTCGATCGCCGGCACCGAGCGGGCAAGCGTCGTGACGACGCTGAACCTGCCTGCCACCAGGCTGGCGAGATGAAACGCCGCTTCGCCGATGCCGACGACCGGAGCGCCGGTCACGCATCGGGCCGCGTCGAGGCCGGTGTCGTCGAAGCAGGCAATGACATAGGCGTCCATTGCCGGCGCTCTGGTGATTTCGGCAATCAGGCCAGGCACGGCGAAGGCCTCGTCGAAATAGCCTTCGATGCTCGGCGGACCGTCGGCAGGGTTCACGGCGACGACCTCCGTCCCTGGCGAAGCGATGCTCCTGGAGACAAGTGCGATCTTGTCCGTCATCGCCGCCGTGGTGTTGGGATTGATGACGAGTATACGCATGTTCCTCAAACCTCGCCGCCCAGATAAAGACGTTTGACGCGTTCGTCGGTCAGCAGATCGGCGGAATTTCCGCTGAGCGCGATCGTTCCCGTGGTGAGCGCGTAGGCGCGCTGGGAAATTCGCAAAGCCATTCGGGAATTCTGTTCGACCAGAAGCACGCTCACCTTCTCGTCGCGGTTGATCGCCACGATGGAGCGGGCAATGTCCTGGACGAGCTTCGGTGCCACCCCGAGCGAGGGCTCGTCAAGGAGCAGCAGTCGGGGCTTGGCCATCAACGCACGTCCGATGACCAGCATCTGCTGTTCGCCGCCGCTCATCGTTCCCGCCGCCTGGGAATAGCGCTCACGGAGGCGTGGGAAGCGCCCGAGGACCATGTCGAGCGAGGCCACGATCCCGGCCGTGTCGGACCGGGTGAATGCGCCCATCAGCAAATTGTCCTTGACCGTCATGTAGGGGAAGACACGGCGTCCTTCCGGGACCATGACGATGCCCATCCTGACGATGGCGTCGGGGCTGGCGCCGTCGATTCGCTTTCCGTTGTAGAGAATCTCTCCGGACCTGATCCTGCGCAGGCCCGTGATGGCTCGCAGGATCGACGATTTGCCGGCTCCGTTGGCGCCGACCAGAGCAACCGTCTCTCCCTCGTTGACTGCCAGAGATACCCCTTTCAGCGCGTGGACGTGGTCGTAGTAGAGTTCGACGCCGGCGAAATTCAGGATCTGGTTCACAGCCCGATCGCCTCGTCTTCGCTGCCGAGATAGGCTTCGATGACCTTCTCGTTCTCCTGGATTTCGGACGGAGTTCCCTCGGCGATCTTGGTCCCGAAATTCAGCACCACGATGCGGTCGGAGATCTTCATGACCGCAGGCATGTCGTGCTCTACCAGCAGGATGGTGAGGCCAAGGTCGCGCAGGCGCCTGACCATTGCGATCATCCGGTTCGTCTCGTCGTGGTTCATGCCTGCGAAGGGTTCGTCAAGCAGCAGGATCGACGGGTTTGTCGCGAGACCGATGGCGATGCCCAGCGCCCGCAGATGCCCATGCGGCAGGTTTTGGGCGATCTCGCCGGCAACCGGGGAAAGACCGACAAGGTCAAGAATATCGTCTGCGGATGCAGCGAAGCCGGCTTCGTCGTCGCGCGCCGTAGCGGTTCCGACGAAGAAGCCCAACAGGCTTGCCTTGGATCGCAGATGATGGGCGATGATGACATTGTCGCGCACTGTCATGCTCTTGAAGATGGTCGTTTCCTGGAAGGTACGCACCACGCCCTTGCGGGCGGCGATGTGGGGCGCCAGGTTCGAGATGCTTTCGCCTTTGAAGCGAACCTCGCCCGATGTCGGCCTGAGGAAGGACGAGATCAGCTTGAACAGTGTCGACTTGCCGGCGCCGTTGGGGCCGATGATGGAGAGAATTTCCCTTTCCCGCACCGAGAATGAAACATCGTTGACGGCGACGAGGCCGCCGAAGCGTTTCGTGAGGCTCGACACGTCAAGCAGTGCGGCCACGTTTCAGCCCTTCCTTCGGCCCCATGCCGAGGCTGAGGAGACCGTTCGGCAGGACCAGCATCAGCACGATCATCGCCGTAGAATAGATCAGCAGCTGGAACTTGCCGGTTTCAAACAGCAGGTCCCAGCCGAAATAAAGGACCAGAGTTCCGAGCATCGGACCGAATACATAGCCGAGGCCGCCGAGAAAACAGTTCAGCATGAAGTTTATTGAATCGGTGACGGTGAAGCTCGACGGATAAATCGACTGGGAAATGGCGACGAATATGGCGCCTGCCACACCCCCGAAAAAGGACGAGACCGCGTAAGCAACGACGCGCAGGTAGGCGATGTTGACGCCGATCGACGAGGCGAGTTCCTCGCTCTGCTGGAGCGACTGGCAGAGCTTGCCGATGCGCGAATGGACGAGGCGATATATGATGCCGAAGCAGAGCACCATCAGCGTGACTGCCAGCAGATAAAAAGCGAGCCGCGGATTTTTCAGCGTCGCGAAATCCGGAATGATCGTGAAGCCGAACAGCGACAGGGACCCGGGCGAGGGAATGCTGACCATGCCCTTCGCGCCATTGGTGATCGGCAGTGCTAGCGCCAGCAACCGGGCCACTTCGGTCAGCACCAGCGTCACCATCGCGAAGTAGACGCCGCGCAGGCGCAGTATCGGCAAGCCGATCAGGACGCTTGCGGCGGCGCAGAACAGGCCGGCCGCGGGAATCGTCGCCCAGAACGACCAGCCATAGGTCACGACCAGAATGGCCGAGACGTAGCCGCCCATAAGCGCGAAGGCCCCCTGCCCGATGTTGATGCGGCCGATGTAGAAGGTGAGCCACACGCCGGCGCTGGCTATGCTGAGCAGGGCCACGGACGTGAACGTATAGTAGAGGTCGGCCCGTCCGCTCGCCATGATGAGAAGCGGAACGAGTATGAAGACGGCGACGAGAAACAGCGCGGTCCACAGGAGCCTTGCAGGTTTTCTCATGGGTCGGCTCAGCCCCACGGCTTGCCCATCAGCCCGTTCGGGCGGATGCTGAGAAACACCATCAGCGCCGCGAAGATCGCCAGATAGGTGACATCGCCATAGTTGCGCAGGACGGTCAGGCCGACCGATTCCATCATGCCCAGGATAAAGCCGCCGGCAATCGCGCCGCCGACCACACCGGCGCCGCCGATCATCACCATCAGAAAAGCCTTGATCGAAATCGGGCCGCCGATCCCGGAGTTGACGCCGGTGATGGCGACGAGCAGGCCGCCGACGACGCCGGCCAGCATCGCTCCCACCGCAAAGCCGATCATCGAATAACGATCGACCGGGACCCCCATCAATTGCGCCGCGACCCGGTCCTGCGCAAGCGCACGCATGGCTCGCCCCGGCCTCGTATACTGCATGTAGAGAACGAACGCGGCGATGAACACCACCGCCAGCACGCCGACGACGATGCGGTCATAAGGCAGGATGATGCCGCCCTCGTTGAACACGCCCTGGACGATCTTGGGCACTCCGCGCTGCTTCTCGCCAAAGACAAGCAGGATGACCGCGTCAAGAAAGAACGCCGTCGCCGCGGCCAGCAGCATGGTGCTTTCCTCGCGCAGACTTCGTCTGATGACGGTCCGGAAGAGGAATTTCTCCATGAGTGCCCCGACCACGGCCAGGGTCACGCCGGACGCCAGCAGCGCAACCACGAACGGCAGTCCCAGCTGTCCGTAGACGGTGTAGGTGACGAACCCGCCCAGCACATACATCTGCCCGTGGGCAAAGTTGAGGACGTTCATCAACGCGAAAATCAGCGTCAGTCCCAACGCGATCAGCGCGTACTGGGCACCGAGATAAAGTCCATTGGCGATGACCTGTTCCATGGACACCTTGCGGTTTCTTGAAGGCCCGGGTTCCGGGTCCTTCCGGAGTCAAGGAAGGAAACACTGCGTCGACAGGTGGCGCGGGACGACGCTCGACTGTTACCGGTCCCGCACCACCTCGCCAGGTTCTGGTATTCCCGAACGGCAGGCCAGCGCCTTGCCGGTCGGAAATCTAGTCGACGGTGCCGACGAACAACGTCTGGAAGGCGCCGTCCCTGTATTCGTTCACCACCATCGGCACCGCCAGCTGGCGCTTCTGACCGAACGAGGTTTCGCCGACATAACTCAGCTTGGCGTCGTCCTTCAGATAGGGGTTGGGCGCCGAGAAAGTATCCATGGTCTTCTTGAACTCATCGACATTGTCGATCGCCGCAGGGTTGGCCTTAAGCGTCTCGAGAATGTATTCGAGTGCATAGACCTTGGTGTTGGACTCGTCATTGTATTCGCCGAACATCTTCGTGTAACGGTCGACGAACTCCTTCATCGTGTCCGAGGCGATTTCGGGAGTGGAGGCGCCTCCGACCGAAATGAAACCATTGGCAAGTTCGCCGGCCCCCTCCTCGAGCACCTTGGCGTCCTGTGCCGTTTCGGTCGAGATCAGGCCTTCGAAACCGAGTTCGCGGGCGGCCCGGATGAGCAGCGGGGCGTTTGCCGGCGCGACCCCCGACAGAACCAGCAGATCCGGCTTCAGGGCTACGATCGGCGTCAGCACGGGAGTGAAGTCGCGCGTGTCGTTCTGGTAGGTGTCGTTCTGGGCCACGATTTCGAGGCCGAGCGCCTTGGCGGCTTCCACTCCGCTATCCCGCTGGCTCAGCGGATCGGATTCGTTCGCGGCGACGAAGGCAATCGTCTTCACGCCCTTGTTTTCCATCAGGTACTTGTAGATCGCCGGGCCCGATTGGTAGCTGGCGACCATTCCGAGAACGGCATTCGAGGCAGGCTTCTCGTAAAGTGATTTCGGGAAAGCGTAGGGGAAATAGATGATGCCGTTGGCCTCGGCGACGGGGCGTACGGCAGCCGCGCCGTCATCGACGTTCGGCCCGACCACATAGTGGATGCCCTCCTGCACCATTTTCTCCATGCCGGCGATGGCACGCTTCGGATCCTTCTGGTCGTCGAAGGTGACGATGTTGATGTCGTAGGTGGTGTCGCCGATCTTGACCCCGCCCGTTTCGTTGATCCACTCGGCGCGGGTCTGCATCGAACGCACGTTCGAAGTTCCCCATGCTGCCGCCGGTCCGCTCGTGACGCCAACGAAGCCGATTTTCAGTTCCTTGTTTTGAGCGTGCGC
>JAJFMR010000139.1 GCA_020696915.1 Rhizobiaceae bacterium
CGAATACCTCCTGGTCGATCTAGCCTATGGCGATGAGCCGCTCAGGCAGACAGCTCCGGACTGGCCTGTCGCCCTCCCTCCAAACCCGCTGCCGGAGCCGGACCTCGGGACAGCGATCCGCCACGAGGTCACCTTCAACGGCGGCATGATGGGAGCCATGATCATGCAGGAGATGGGCGGCAGCATGGGCGACATGAGCGAGAACCCCCAAGGCCAGATGGGCGGCATGATGAACATGATGCATTCCGGCGGCATCTGGTTCATCAACGGCGTCGCGGCGCAAGGCCATGTCATGGACCCGATGCTGATGCTGGCGCGGGACAAAAGCCATGTCATTGCGATGACCAATGCGACGGCTTGGCATCACCCGATCCATCTGCACGGCCATTCGTTCCGGGTGATCTCCCGGAACGGCAAGCCGACCCGGCACCGCGAGTGGCAGGACACCGTGCTGATGTCGCCGCGCGAGCGGGTGGAGATCGGCTTCGTCGCCGACAACCCCGGCGACTGGATGCTCCACTGCCACATCCTCGAACACCAGGCCGCCGGGATGATGGGCGTCTTCCGCGCCGCCTGAACACTTCCGTCGAAAGGAGACCCGAAATGCACACCATCCTGAATACCGTCGCCCTCGCTTCCTTCGCCTGGGCTGCGGTCCCGGCGCTCGCGGGCGAGAAGGACGTCACCCTCTATAAGAACCCGCAGTGCGGCTGCTGCGAAGGCTATGCCGAGTACTTGCGGGAAAACGGCTTCACCGTCATTAGCAATCCCACGCACGACCTGGCCGAGATGAGCCGCGAAGCTGGCATCGCGGACGAATTCCAGGGCTGCCATCTCTCCTTTATCGACGGTTACGTGGTCAGCGGCCACGTTCCCGTCGGCACGGTGGAAAAGCTGCTGACCGAGCGCCCTGACATCAAGGGAGTGACGCTGCCGGGCATGCCCATGGGCTCGCCTGGCATGAGCGGGACCAAGGAAGCGCCGTTCGAGATGCTGGAGATAACCAGGTCCGGCATCGTGGGCGGAGTCTACGCGCGGGAATAGCGCCGCCTGAATGCAATGCCCAGATACGACCGACGATGATGGACGGCGGAACGATGGACGCCATGGGCGGCATGATGCTGGGCATGGCGCTCGTCTGGCTCCTGCTCCTTGCCGTGCTCGTCCTCGCTGCCGCAGCCCTGGTGAAGTACCTGTTCTTCAGCGGCCGCAAATGAGACGCCGAACGGTGATGATGGTATTCATCGCTGCGCTGGCCGGAGTTGCCACTATTGCCGGGGTTCGGCTTTTCTCAACTCGCTCCGGCGAGGCCGCGGCGATCGCGCAGGGACGGCAGCTCTATGCCGGGATGTGCGCTTCCTGCCACGGGGCCAAGCTAGCAGGCCAGCCGGGCTGGGACAGGCCGCTCCCGTCGGGACGCATGCCCGCGCCGCCGCACGACGCTTCGGGGCACACCTGGCACCATCCCGACGGGGTGCTTTTCCGGATCACCAGGGAAGGTCCTGGAGCGGTGGTCGGCGACGGCTACGAGAGTGACATGCCGGGCTTCGGGGGCATTTTGAGCGACGACGATATCCGCGCGGTCCTGACCTTCATCAAGAGCACCTGGCCGGAGCGGGAGCGAACCTACCAGGGGGAGATGAGCCGCCGGGAGATAGGGAAGACGCAATGAAGTAATCCTCTCGGTGATGGCCATCGCGATCACGACGACCGCGGTATCCGGCGCGTGGGCGGAAGAGCCTGCAGCCATGATCATCCACAAGCAGGGGCGTGCTCGAAGCCCGAACTGAACTTGAACCCGCGTTCCACGGCTTTATCGCGGAGCCGACCGGGATTTGGTGGCCGTGAAGCAGGTGGGCCGCACCGTCTCATCCTCAACACTCAGAAGCGTTCGAAACGCAGCGGCACTCCCGGCTCTATGACGATGATACCGGGCGGCAGCATCGCAATGCCATCGGCCCTCGCCATCGCCGCGAGGCTTGCCGACGATCCGCGTGCAAGCATTTCCAGGACCGGCCGGCCAAGCTCGTCGCGCCCAGCGATCCTGACCGGAACGAACTCGGTTCTCCCGAGCGGCTTGTCATGGACGAACCCCGCGACCGCGGGAGACCAGTCAGGAGACACGTCTTCGAAGCCGGCGACGGCGCGGATGGCCGGAAGGGCGATCTGGCGGAACGTCACGAGCGCCGCGTTCGGATTGCCCGGCAGCCCGGCGAACAGCATCGATCCGATCATCCCTATCTTGCGTGCCGCCCTGCCTGTCGAGCGCCCAGACGACGTGGTCCTCTTCGCCGGCCGAAACGCCGCCCGTCGTCACCAGCACGTCGCATCGCGAGACGGCCTCGCCGAATGCATCGCCAAGCGCGTCACGCCGGTCGGGCACGATCCCGTAATCGATGACCTCGGCCCACGGACACGAGGCGAGCGTCGCGCGGATCATCGTCCTGTTGGAATTGTAGATCTGGCCAGGGCCGAGCGGCGTCCCCGGATCCCGCAGTTCCGAGCCCGTGGAAATCAGTCCCACGCGCACCTTCCGGACCACCTCGACGTCGGCGACCCCCTGCCCGGCGAGCAGCGCCAGGCGCTGCGGCGCCAGATGCGTTCCCTCAGCAAGAACGGGTGTTCCGGCCCGCACGTCCTCGCCCTTGCGGCGGATGTGCTGGCTTTCGCGGGGTCGCTCGCGGATGATGATCCGTTCGCCGCGGCGCTCGCAACGCTCCTGCATGACCACGGCATCGAACCCCGGAGGCACCGGGGCTCCGGTGAAGATGCGGATCGCTCCGGCTGCGTCCCAGGCGTCCAACGAAACCTCGCCGGCCGCCACCCGCCCGCGGACGGGAAGCGTCCACGGGCCTTCGCCGTCGAGCGCCTCACGGGCGATCGCGTACCCGTCCATGGCCGCGCTGTCGAACGGCGGCAGGTCCATCGATGCCAGGACCTGCCGGGCCAGGATGCGCCCCTGGGCCTGCAGCAGCGGAAGGCGCTCCGTCTCCCGCAGTGGCCGGGCGATGGCAACCGCTTTCGACGAGGCTATGTCGACCGGGATGACATCGCCGCTGGCGCCGGAAGCGCAGGTTTCGGCTTCATTGATCGTGGCTAGGTGCATTTTTGCTGCTCCTGCGGTCGGTCAAGACGGGCGCGGATGTTCATGATTCCTGCAGTCTCTCGCCCTTCCAACGCCATCTCGCGCGAAATCTCCGGGATCGGCTCGCGGACGAAAGAACCCGCCGGGCACTTTGCTGCCGCGGCGGGTTTCAAGGGACGGCGTTATGCCCTGTATTCCGGCGACTTGAACGAGAGGTGCCGGACACTCTCCGGGGCGTCCGAAATCTTTCGGATGTTCGCCCAGGTCTGCTTGTAGTTGGGGATCACCAGCTCGTTCACGCCGTCGTTGATGACGTTGCCCATGACGCCCGTCGGAAAGGCGAACAGCATGAAGGTCTCGCCCTTTTTTGCGGTCGGCGTGGGATAGGCCATCGCCTGGGTGGAACCGTCGTCATTGTAGACTTCGACGAGGTCCCCCTCGTTCAGCGACAGTTCTGCCATGTCGTCCGGACTGATCTGAATGTAGGGGAACGGCATGCGGTCCATGACGAACTCGTTCTCCTGGTCGAGGAACGCGTTCTGCCAGACGAGGTTGGCGCGGCCGTTGTTGATGAGGAACTTGAACCTGGCCTTCTGCTCCTCCTTGCCCGGCGCCTGCAGTCCCCGCCACGGCGCGTCCATGAAACGGGCCTTGCCACCGTCGCCGGAGAAAACGCCGTCGGCGTAGAGGCGCCTGGTGCCGACGATCCTGCCGTCGACAAAGCCGGTGGCCGGCTCCTGGAAGCCGTTGTTGCCCATGGCGCGCAGCCGCTCGTAGGTGACGTGCTCGCCGCCGCCGGCGTTCTTGTTGTAGCCGTCCATGAAGGCGTCTTCCTCCGTCGCCCAGTCATATCCCTTGAACTGGTTGGCGTAGGCGCTGTCGCCCATCTCGCGCAGCACCTTCTCCATGTGCTGGGCGAGCCCGGCCGCGATCAGGCAGTCCGGCCGGGCGTTGCCGGGCGGGTCCATGTAGCGCTCGACCAGCCGCATGCGCCGTTCGCCGTTCATGGAGGTAAGGTTCATCTCGCCCGACTCCGCCGCGGGCAGCCAGACATGGCTCGCCGCGCCGATCTTCGACGGGATGATGTCGACGTCGACCGAGAACAGTCCGCCCGCCTTGATCGCATCGGTGATCGCCTTCACCAGGGCTTCGCGGTCGCCATAAGGCACGGCGTTCATGGCGTCCTTAACCAGGTCGGTGCGCTTCTTGTAGACGCGATTGAACTCGTGGGCGTTGAGGGAGGTCTTGTAGTGGTCGCACGCCCAGACGTGATGGACGCCGCCCTTGCCCTCGATCAGCAGCTTGTCGACATAGGCGGCGGGACGGCCGACATGCGCGTCGGACGGGCGGACATAGCCTTCCTGGTGACCGCCGAGGCGCACGACGCCGCCGCCCTCACGCCCGATATTGCCCGTGGCAAGCGCGATGTTCACCAGCGCGCCGTTGGTGCGGTAGTTGTCGTTGCCCCAGATCAGACCTTTCTCGTAGCCGATCATCGTGCGCCGCCGCTTGCCGCCCTCCTTCGGCATGGCGATCCATTCCGCAGCCTTGACGATGTCATCGGCGCTGAGGCCGGTGATCGCGGCGGCTTCCTCGGCCGACGTCCGGCAGCCTTCGAGCGCGCCGGCGAAATTCGTCAGATGCCCGGGATTGCTGTCGGCCTCGCCGCGCGCGGGGTAGAGCGCTGGGCGAGGCTTGCTCTCCTCGAGCGTGCTGTTCCTGATGAAGTCGGCGTCGACCCAGCCCTTGTCTGCGATGTAGGTGAAGAGCGCATTGAAGAGGGCGAGGTCGGTGCCCGAGTTGAGCGCGAGATGCAGGACGTTCTCCTTTCCCGCTTCGACTTCGCAGGCATTGACGGTGACCGTGCGGCGGGGATCGACGATGATGATCCTGGCGGCCGCGTGAGGCTCGTCGGGCATCTGCCCGTTTTTCTTGTCGAGCGTCGCGCCGCGCAGATTGGGGACCCAGTGGTTCAGGAAGTAGTTGGTCTGGGTCTCGAGCGGGTTGGTGCCGACGGCAACGATGGTGTCGGCGAGCTCGGCGTCCTCGTAGCAATTGTTGAGCTCGCCCACTCCCATGTCCCGTGTCGCATGCACTTCGGAATTGTAGGCGGGACGGTTGTGGATGCGGACGTTCTTCACCTTCATGGAGCCGAAATAGAGCTTGCCCGTACCCCAGGTGTTTTCGTAGCCGCCGGCCGAGCCGCCGTGGTCGAACATGGAGACGAACAGCCCGTCCTCGCCCTGGTCCTTGACCACGGACGCCGTCACCCGGGCGACGAGGTCGAGCGCATCCTCCCAGGAGGTCGGCTGCATCTGGCCATAGCGCCAGACCATCGGATCGGTGAGCCGCTGCAGCTGGGAGTTCCGGGCGGTCGAATGGCGGAGTTCGCCGATGCGCGCGCCGCGCACGGAGCCAAGGCCGGAATTCACCTCGCAGTCCTTGTCCGGCTTGATGACGATGTGCACGTCCTGGCCATTCTGCTTCACCACATTGTACATTGAGGGCGCATACCAGGCGTCGGTCTCGGCCGGCTGCTGCTCGGCGAGATTGGCCCCGAGCGCGTTGGCGGCAGGTTCGGTACCGCCCTGCTTGTTGGCCGGCCAGGTATAGGCATGGTAGCCGCAGCCGACGATGCAGTAGTGGCAGGTGACGTTGTGCTTCCTTGCGTCAGCCGGGATGATCGGCAGGCGGTCGATGTGACGTTTGTAGGCCAAGTCCGGATCCTCCCTCAAAGAACGTTCGAAAGGCGGCCGTAGAGAAGCTCGTCCACGCCCTCGGCGTAGATGTCGCCCTTCTCGTCGACGCGCAGCGCGTATTGCGGCAGGTTGGCCGTCGCCTGCCCCCAGATCTGCTGGCCGCCGGCGTCGGCATCGAACCGCGAATAGTGGCCCGGGCAGTTGAAGGTGTGGTCGCCGGCGTCGTAGTTGAGCGGGAATCCCTTGTGCGGGCAAATGGTCGAGAAGCCGACGATGTCGCCATCGGGACCGGCGCCGCCTTCGACCCGGGTTCCGAGCTTCAGGAGCACGCCGGGCGCTTCGGCGTCCGGATAACCGACGTCGAGCGGCTCGTTGAGCTTGAGGTCGGCGACGTTCGCCAGCCGGTTCGACGGGTATTCGACCAGCGCCAGCCCGGGCGCGGCCTTGGCCTGGGTGGCCGGCAGCGACACGGCGGCCGCCGCGCCGGCGGCGGCAAAGGCGCTTCCCCTCAGAAATTGACGACGGCCGGCATCGACCAGCCTGTTGCAGCGTTCCATCCTGTTCCTCCCATATGTGGCGACAAGGTCGACATATGTGAAGCAAGGGACGTGCCAGATGGGGATGCGGTTGAAATTACTTCACAAACGGTCTAGCGGCAGCCTTGCGAGCTCGGCTGACGTTCGGAACTCCGCACATGCTGCGCCGCCGAAGGTTCAGCTTTTCGAACGTGGAAGCGGTGCTCTTGATGCGTGCGGAGCTCTCTACGAGAGAGGGTGGCGGCTTTGCGCCCAGCCATTCGGTCGCAGAGATCGACTTCGCAACATCCTGAAAGCAGACGTTGCCGGCAATCACGCAGGAGGTCATGGTTGCGCCGCTTCCGGACTTTGTGATCCGCTCAGGTTAAGCGACTGACCTTCCGCAATTCGGCTAGTCTTGGCTGCCTATTCGACCTTCTCGACAAATTGAAGAAACTCGACGGGTGGAAACAGGTTGAGTTGGTTGGCAACGCGCATGTTCACCAGATAGGCGAATTCTTCCATAGCGAGCACCGGGAGGTCGCCCGGCTGGCTGCCGTCGACGAGGACCTTACTTGCCTGCCGGGCTGCAAGCCTGCCGACATCGTAGTCGCGCGCGGCCACCGACATGAGCGCATTGGATTCAGTGACCAGATGCTCGTACGGCGACAGCACCGGCAGACCCGCGTCCACGGCAACTCCGGTGAACAGGTCCTGCTGCTTCTCCAGGAACGTGCTTGATCCCAGATAAACGAACTGCACGCCAGCCTGCTTCAACTCCTGCATCTTCGGCGCGACCGACGCCGGGTCCGGCGTGCCGTCGGCCTTCGCGGCGAGCGGAAGCGCCGTCAGCGAGAAGTTCAACTCCCCCGTCAGCGCCTTGATCTCGTCCACCTTTGCGACGGAGTTCGCCTCGCTGGTGTCGTAGAGGATTCCGAGGTGCGCGAAGTCCTTCATGTAGCGGCGGATGCTCTTGATGTTCACGCTCTCGGGCACCCGGTTGCGGGTCCCGGTGATGTTCGGCCTGCCAGTCTGCTCGTAACTTTCGATGATCTTGGTGCCGACCGGGTTTGAAACCACCGTGAAGACTACCGGGATATCGCTGAGGAAGCGCGGATCGTTTCGCTCGTCGAGCGAGCCGACGACGCCCAGCGTCACCTTGGTTCCCCAGGTGATCACCAGGTCGGGCCGCAACTTTCGCAGTTCCTCGACGATGCCGGGCAGCTTCGACGGATCCTCGGCTGCGTCGAACACGATCATATCGGCATCCATCGCGCTGTCGGCCACAAAATCCTTCACGCCCCGACAGACATCCTCGCAACCTATCCAGACGACCATGGCGATGGTCTTTCTTGCGGCCTCGGCCGGCGAAGCAAACAAGCCGGCGGAAAGCACCAATGCAAGCAAAGCTCCAGTTATGCCTCTCATGACATTCCTCCTCATCGATTTTTTTGCGACGGTGTGAAGCAAGGCAAAGACAACGGCCCCGAACAGGACAAGGCTCCCAATAGCTCCAACGGCGCCGGAATATCCGATGTAGCCGGTGAGCAGGCCCGTCAGGACTAGGCCGGCGACGGCACCGCCTCGCTCCAGCAGGCGCGTCGTTCCGAGCACGACGCTCGAGCCGAGATGCGACAGCCGGCCTTCTGCGAGGTCCATGATCAGCACCGCCTGTGGTCCGCCGGACAGCCCCAATCCGAGCCCGGTTCCCGCGGCCGCAAGAAGCATGCTCGCGCTCGACGGGAAGGCGGCGGCAACGAGCAGCACTACGCCCGAGACAACCGACGAAGCAAAGGCGACCAACGCCGGATTCGAGTATCGATGCGGCACCTTGTCGTGGACGGCTCCGCCGATGATCAGCATCAGGAAAAAGCACATCATGGCGCGGCCGATGCCGGCGGCCGACGACCCCAATGCATCCATCTGCAGCGACAGCAGGTAGGAGACGAAGACGTGATCTACGATCTCCAGCGGAACGACGATTCCGAAAGCGATGGCGGCAAAACGCGCGCTGCGCATAGGCGCTAGAAGGTTGAACGAGAGCCGGGTGTCCTCCTGCTCTCCGGTCTGGCCGATGCCGGCGCGGAACTGCGGCACGTAGTGCGAGATCAAAGCGGCCGACACGCCCATCACCACCGCGCAGACAATGAAGACGGCCCGCTGACCCATCCGGTCCGCGATAATACCGCCAAGCGCAGTGCCCGCGAAGACTCCGCTGAACATCGCGGTTCTAATGAGGCCGATCGAGCGTGACCGTACGACCGGCGGCAGCATGTCCAGGACGTAGTCCTGGCAGGAAAGCGAGGCGAGGACGAAGCCGAGGCCATTGAGCGCAAGGCAGGCAATCAAGTGGAAGATATTGCCGGCCGCGAAGAGGCCGACATTGGCGAGGATGCACATGCCGGCACCCGCCACGAAAAGATTCCTGTAGCCGAAGCGACGTTCGAGCGGCCGCGCCAGCGGCGCCCCAAACAGGGTCGCCAGCAAATAGGCGACCAGCGGCAGGCCGATAACAATGCCGGGACTTATCCAGGTGATCGGGTTGTCAGCGTCCCTCGCGTAGAGCGAGAAGAAGGACAGCGGCAATTCGTCGGCCATTGCGAAAAGGAAGAGCGGGAGGCGAACATCGGACAAGCTGCAGAAACGCAGGACCTCGGCTCCCGACCCGCGTAGCCCGAACCGCCGTCCGAGAGCCTCGAGGGTTCTCGTCCTTTCCTCCGGGTCCTGCCCGGCTATCGCCGATCGCCGGGCCTCGGCAAATATCCCGTTGAGGCGGACGGCTCTTTCCGAGATCCTGCCCGCCAGCCTGCCGATGACGTTCATGCCGGAGGCGGCCAAGCGCTTGGAGAAGTCGCTCGCTGCCTGCAGCCCCGCCACATGCTGGAGCCCGCCCATCGGCAGCGTCACCGAGGACGCCATCATCACGACCACCAGTTCGAACGCAAAGAGGACGATCACGAGAAGTACGACGCTGAGGTCGAGCATCATGTCGCGAAACTGCGCGGCGAAATAAAGCGCATCAGTTTCGGTAACGATCGTCCCGATCGTCACCCCGTCGAGGACCAGCGGAAATTCCGAAAGGCCTTCCGCTGCTGAGCGCTTCCTGCCGATCTCGAGGATTGGCTTCCCCGGCAGGATCCCCAGATAGGATATCTCCGGAAGGTTCTCCGTCAGATCCTGAAAATAGTCCTGGCCGCCAACCAACTGGTCGAGCGGCACGCCGGCCTCGATGGCACGCTGTATGTTGGCGTTAGCTACGGTACCAAT
>JAJFMR010000140.1 GCA_020696915.1 Rhizobiaceae bacterium
AGCGCCACCCGGTCAAGCCGGAATCCGGAAACGATCCATTCTTCCTCGAGCCGCCGGAGCCGTGCGCCGAGTTCAGGGCCCGGCTTGACGCCCTGCGATTTCAGATCGCTCCCCTTCAGCGGAAACACGGGCTTCCGCCACTTTTCCGAGAAGCGCAGCAGCCGCAGCAGGCCCGCCGCCTCGATCAGGCTTCCGTTGTCCTCCAGGGCACGTCTTCGCGCCGACGCGAGGGCGAGCCGCAGCCGGTCGAGCGTGGCCTGGCGGTCCTCGCGATAGAGGTGCCGCGCTGCTTGCGCATCGGTCGCCGCAGGCGGCAGCGGCGGGCATGCCGCCCATTTCTGCAGCCGCTCGGCCTCCGCGCCCGACAGCCTGAGCCGCTCGGCCAGCCCGCGCATTCGGGAAGCGTCGGGCGGGACCACTGCCTCCAGCCTGAGCATGGCATCGGCGTTCCATCGAAGATCCCGCTCGGCGGCGACCAGCGGGTGAATTGCGTCGATCCCCCATTTTTCGCTCTCCGGAAGCACTTTGGTCAGCACGCCGGTCTGCCGCATCCACAGCAATGCGCGCGACGGATCGGGCGCCGCAAGCAGCCTCTTCAGTTCGTGCCAGACCCGTTCGGCCGACAGTCTTTCCATGCCGTCCTTCAGCCTGGCGCAGGCGCGCAGCCCGTCGGCATCCGGCCGGCCGCTGCCGTACCACGCGAAAAAGCGGAAAAAGCGCAGGATGCGAAGATAGTCCTCGCGGATGCGTGCTTCGGGGTCGCCGATGAAGCGAAGCGTGCGGGTGTGCAGGTCGGCAAGGCCGCCGACGAGGTCGATCACGTCTCCGTCGGCTGTGGCGTAGAGCGCATTGATGGTGAAGTCGCGCCGCTCCGCATCCGCGCTCCAGTCGCGGCCGAATCGCACTCTGGCGCGCCGCCCGTCGGTTTCGACATCGGCGCGCAGCGTCGTCACCTCATAGCCCCTGCCTCCGGCAATAACGGTTACCGTGCCGTGCTCGACACCCGTGGGCACGGTCCTGAAACCGGCCGCCGCGGCCCGTTTGGCGGAGTCCTCGGGCAGGCTGGTCGTGGCGATGTCGATGTCGGCCACGTCCTCGTCGAGCAGCGCATTGCGCACCGCGCCTCCTGCTATCCGCGCCTCGTCGCCGTCGACGCTGAGCGCGGCAAGAAGCTTCTGCAGATGGGGGTCCGACAGCCAGGCGGCACGACCCGCTATGGAGGCCGCGCTCACGCATAGAGCCTTTCGTAGAGCGTCCGGATGATGCCCGCCGTCACCCCCCAGATCTGGTGACCGCCGAAAGGCATTGTGTAGTAGAAGCGCTCCCGCTCCTGCCAGATGCGGCTGCCGCGCTGGTGGTTGGCCGGATTCATCAGGAAGGCGAGCGGGACTTCGAACACATCGTCGACTTCGTCCTCGTTGACGGTCGCAAGATAGTCCGGGCGCACGATCCCCAGGACGGGCGCGATGCGATAGCCGCTGCCGGCAACATAATCGGGCATGCGGCCGACGACCTCGACGTCCTCCGTGCCGAGTCCGATTTCCTCTGCCGTCTCGCGAAGTGCGGCCGCTTCGAAGGAAGTATCGCCGGGGTCGACCGTGCCGCCCGGAAAGGCGACCTGGCCCGGATGGCTGCGCATCCGCTCGGTGCGCCTGGTGAGCAGCATCGTGGCCTCGGGGCGCCGGTCGACAACCGGCACGAGAACCGCGGCCCGCCGCAGGCCCGGCCGGACGATCAGGTCGCGAAGATCGGGATTGAACCGGTGGTCGCCATAGTCGCTGCCGGCCTCATGCGTCTCCATCGCCGCCCGGCGGCGGAAATCCTCGGCCGAATGATGCGGGGCATGGACGGCGTCCATGATCAGCTGCTCAACCGGCGCAGTCTTTCGACCGGCATGATCGGATAGGTCCGCCCGTGCGACCGCACGGCGAACATCGTCCGACCGCCGACCTCGACCTCCTCGCCATGCTCGACGAGCTCATACATCACCGGCCGCGCCACCAATGCCTCGAGCCGTCCCCGCACCAGCAGATATGGTTTCAGGCCGCCCGTCTCCGGCTCGTCGACGAAACGCAACGGGTGCGCGGGCCCGGCCTCCACGACGTCCCCGACATTGGTGCGGAAGGTCATGACGCGGTTCTCGCCCTGCCCTGAAACGTCCATCTCGACGGCAACGAAAGGGGCGTCGACGACGCGGATCGCCAGCTTTTCGGCCGGCGTGACCAGATAGGTCCTGCCGTCCGCATCCTTCCTGAGCACGGTGGAGAAGAGTTGCACCAGCGGCATGCGTCCGATCGGCGTGCCGAGATAGAACCATGTTCCGTCGGGTCCGATCTCCATGTCGATGTCGCCGCAGAAATCGGGATTCCAGCGTTCGACGGGCGGCAGACCCTTCCCGGCGCGGGCGGCGCGCGAGACGAGCGCCGACAGTCCGGCAGGGTCGCCAGCCGCGGTCATGCTGCCGAAACTCGCTTCAATCTCATCGGCCATGGTCACGAAATAGTCACTGTTGTCTCGCTTGTCAGCCGGGGTGGGTGATTTAAGTTCACCGACACTGCGGGCCACGCGGCTGCGAAACGGAGACGCCGCCGGCGTCGATGGCCAATCACCAGGGGATCGATCCGGCATGAGCGTCATGATTAAGGAAACCGGCATCGGCGAGAACGAGATTGTCGCGCTCGCCGAGACGGCGCTTGCCGACATTTCCCGGGTGAAGCAAGGCGTCGGCCGCGTGATCTTCGGCCAGGAGAGCGTCGTGGAACGGTCGCTGGTGGCGTTGCTCGCCGGCGGCCATGCTTTGCTGGTCGGCGTGCCGGGGCTCGCCAAGACCAAGCTCGTTGAAACGCTGGGCATCGTGCTCGGCCTGGATTCCCGCCGCATCCAGTTCACGCCGGACCTCATGCCGTCCGACATCATCGGCTCCGAGGTCATGGAGCAGGACGCTCAGGGCAAGCGCTCCTTCCGCTTCATCTCCGGGCCGATCTTCGCGCAGCTGCTGATGGCCGACGAGATCAATCGCGCCAGCCCGCGCACCCAGTCGGCACTGCTTCAGGCCATGCAGGAGTATCACGTCACGGTGGCCGGCGCGCGCCACGACCTGCCCAGCCCCTTCCATGTGCTGGCCACCCAGAACCCGCTCGAGCAGGAGGGCACCTATCCGCTTCCGGAGGCACAGCTCGACCGCTTCCTGATGCAGATCGACATTCTCTATCCGGAGATCGAGGCGGAACGCCGCATACTGGTCGAGACGACCGGCGTCGATGACGTGAAGGCGCAGAACGTGCTCGATGCCAGCCGGCTGAAGGAAATCCAGAACCTCATCCGCCGCATGCCGGTGCCCGAGAGCGTCGTCGAGGCGATCCTGGCGCTCGTTCGCTCGGCCCGACCGGGTGCCGGCCATTCCGAGACCGACAAGCATGTCGCCTGGGGGCCGGGGCCACGGGCCAGCCAGGCGCTGACGCTGTGCGCGCGCGCCCGCGCCCTCTACGACGGGCGGCTCGCCCCCTCGGTCGACGACATCCACGCGCTGGCCGAGCCGGTCCTGCAGCATCGGATGGCATTGACCTTCGCCGCCAGGGCCGAGGGCATTACGGTCCGTGACGTAATCGCCGGGCTGGTGAAGGCTCAGGGCTGACGATGGCGGCCGCTTCCGGTTCCTGCTGATGGCCCGAATCGGCGAAGCATCAGCTCCGGTCGAGATCCGCGACGCCCTGACGCGCGGACGCCTGCGCGCCGCCCTCGTTCCCGATCTGCTGGTCGAGGCCCGTCGCATCGTCAACACCGTCATCGGCGGGTGGCACGGCCGTCGCAAGCGCGGTATCGGCGAGAATTTCTGGCAGTTTCGTCCCTATGTCGAGGGCGACGCCATCGCCCGCATCGACTGGCGGCGCTCGGCACGCGACGATCACACCTACGTCCGCGACCGCGAATGGGAAGCTGCCCACACGGTCTGGCTGTGGGCCGACCCGTCGCCGTCCATGCTCTACAGATCCGCCGGCGCGCTCACCTCGAAGGAGTCGCGGGCGCTGGTCCTGATCCTGGCCATGGCCGAGCTTCTGTCGCGCAGCGGCGAGCGCATAGCCTGGCCCGGTCTGACCGACCCGTTCGCCGCACGCAATGGCGCCGAACGGCTCGCCGCGCATCTCGCGCACGCCGCTGTCCTGCCGGTTCGGCCGGACCTGTCGGCCATCCGCCGCTTTTCCGACATCGTCATCGCCAGCGACTTTCTGGATCCGCCGGATGAGCTGAAGGCGTGGCTGGAAGTGCTGGCCCGGCACGGCGTGCGCGCCCACCTCGTCGAAGTGTCGGACCCGGCAGAGGAAGCTTTTCCCTATGCCGGACGGACCGAATTCTCCGACCCGGAGACTGGCCAGAAACTGACCGCCGGACGCGCCGAGACGGTGCGTGACGATTATCGCCGGGTCTATGCCGCCCGCCGTCAGCAGCTGATGGCCTGGTGCAAGCGCCAGGGCTGGAGCTACGCGCTCAACCACACGGACCGGCTTGCCTCCGAAGCTCTCGTGCGAATCCATATGGCGATGACCGCCGACTCCGGCTATGCCTCGGGCTTGCGCGCATGAGTTGGCTGCCGCTCGGCTTCGGCTTGCCGGCAATCCTGTGGGGCCTGCTCGCGCTGCCGGTGATCTGGTGGCTGTTGCGTCTCACGCCGCCAAAGCCGCAGACCGAAGTGTTTCCGCCGCTCAGGATCCTGGCCCGGGTCCTGAAAAAGGAGGAGACCCCGCATCAAAGCCCGTGGTGGCTGACGCTGCTCAGGCTGCTCATGGCGGCGCTGATCGTGCTGGCGCTCGCCGAGCCGGTCTGGAACCCCCGGGAGCGGCTGCCCACCGGAGGCGCGGCCCTGGCAGTGGTCATGGACAATGGCTGGGCGAGTGCCCCTGACTGGGAGACGCGGGTCGCCACGGCGCGCAAGCTGATTGGCGACGCCAGCTCGACCGGGGTGCCGGTGGTGCTCGCCTTCACCGCCGAGAAACCCAACTCCGACATCGGCCCGTTCGACGCGGGTGCCGCGCTCGACAAGCTGAACGCCGCGGAGCCGCGCCCCGTGCCGGTCGACCGGCCGGCCGTCTACGCCCGCGTCGCCGCCGCGCTCGATGCGCTTCCCAACGCATCGATCGCCGTCCTTGCCGACGGCCTGGCGGCCGAAGGCGACGAGTCGGCATTCGCGGCGCTGCTCGGCAAGGATCCTGCCGCCGTGCTGTGGGCGGTTCCCGACCGCCTGAACGAGATCGGCCTTACCGCCACCTCGAACGAGGTCGCCGGTTTCAATCTCGCCGCCATCCGGGCCCCCGGCGATCCGGCGCCTCGCCAGGTGAGCGCAGGCGCCTTCGACGACAAGGGCCGGAGGATTGCCGACGCGACGATCGCCTTCGGCCCGGGCGACACCACAGGCGCCGGACTTCTCTCCGTCCCCTTCGAGCTGCGCAACGATTTCTCGTCCATCGTCATCGACGGCGAGCAGCACGCCGCAGGCGTGCGCGTGCTCGACGAGAACTCGAAGCGGCGGCGCGTCGGCCTGCTGTCGCAGGCGGAGGCCGATCAGGCACAGCCGCTCCTGTCGCCGCTCTATTACATTCGCCGTGCCCTTTCCCCCTTTGCCGACCTGGTCGAGCCATCGAGCCCCGACCTGGCGGAAGCGATACCGCAACTGCTCGAACAGAAGCCGGCGATGATCGTGATGGCCGACGTCGGCAACATTCCGGACGCCGCGCGCACCGCGCTCATCGACTGGGTGCAGGCCGGCGGGATGCTGATCCGCTTTGCCGGATCCCGGCTTGCGGCCGCCGGCAACGACGAAGAACTGCTGCCGGTGCGGCTGCGGCTCGGCGAGCGTTCGATGGGCGGCGCCCTCTCCTGGACGACGCCGCAGCCGGTCACCGAGTTTCCGCGCGCCGGCCCGTTCGGCGACCTGCCGCCGCCGAGCGAGGTGACGGTAACCCGGCAGGTGCTCGCCGAGCCCACCTCCGACATCGTCGAGCGGACCTGGGCGAGCCTTGCCGACGGCACGCCGCTGGTAACCGGCGCACGCCGCGAAAAGGGCACGCTGGTGCTCTTCCATGTCACCCCGGAGGCGACCTGGTCCAACCTGCCGATTTCCGGCAGCTTCGTCGAAATGCTGCGGCGGCTGGTGCAGCTGTCGCGCAACCAGGGGGCGGCCGCTGCCAACGCCGGGGAGCAGATCGCCTCGCTGGCCCCCTACCGCATGATTGCAGCCAACGGCGCTCTGGTGCCGCCCGGACCGGACGCGCGGCCGCTGCCTGGCGGCCCTGCCCCGCAGCCGGTCACCATCGAGAACCCGCCCGGCCTTTATGGCGGCGAGGAGGGCGTCCTTGCCCACAACCTCCTGAGGCCGGACGCCGCATTCTCCCCGATCGTCAGGCCCCCGATGGCGGCGCCGGTGACCGAAGTGCGCTATGCTCTGGACGAATCGCGTGACCTCAAGGGGCCGCTCGTGGCCGCCGCCCTGATCATCATGGTGCTCGACACGCTGGCCGTGTTCTGGATCGGCGGGCTTCTGGCGCGCCGTCCGCGCCGCCGTCGGCCGGTGTCAGGCACGGTCGCAGCGGCGCTGCTGGCGCTTGGCACGGTTCTCGCCGTGCCCGATCCCGCGAACGCACAGGACATGCGGCCCGGCGATGCGGAGGCCATGGAGGCGATCGCCACGACCAGGCTTGCCTATGTGCTGACCGGCGATTCCAGCATCGACGCGGTAAGCCGCGCTGGTCTTGCCGGCCTCTCCCGCTTCCTCATCGAAAAGACCGCCCTGGAGCCCGGCGACCCGGCCGGCGTCGATATCGCCAGGGACGAGCTGGCCTTCTATCCGATCATCTACTGGCCCATCGATCCCGGCGCCGCGATGCCGAGCGAAGCGGCAATCGCCCGCCTCGACGCCTACATGCAGTCGGGGGGCACGGTTCTCTTCGACACACGCGACCAGTATTCGAGCGGTATCGATGCCGGCTCGGCGAGCCCCGCAACGGAACGGCTGCGCGACATTCTCTCCAGTCTCAACGTGCCGCCGCTGGAGCCGGTGCCGCCGGACCACGTCCTGACCAAGGCCTTCTTCATCCTTCCGGAATTTCCCGGCCGTTTCAACGGCGGCCCGCTCTGGGTCGAGGCCTCGCTCGACGCCCAGAACGTCGAGAACCGCCCGGTGCGAACCGGCGACGGCGTCACGCCGATCATGATCACCGCCAATGACTTTGCGGGCGCCTGGGCAGTCGACGAGAACGGCGATCCGCTACTGCCGACCGTTCCGGCCGACCCGATTCAGCGGATCCATGCGCTTCGCGCCGGGGTCAACATCATGATGTACATGCTGACGGGCAACTACAAGTC
>JAJFMR010000141.1 GCA_020696915.1 Rhizobiaceae bacterium
AGAACCTTGCAGACCATCGACAACCCGTTCGGCACGAGGTTGTCACCCATGTCTTAGGTACGATCTGTTACCTATGTCTCCGGGTCGTACCGTTGAAAATTTGGCGATCCCGGCAGGATTCGAACCTGCGACCATCGGCTTAGAAGGCCGGTGCTCTATCCAGCTGAGCTACGGGACCGCATCTCGAGGCGATGGAGGAAGTTCCGATCCGCCGCTCAATGCGTCCAGGGGATCTTGCGGTCATAGCGGAAATTCTCCGCATAGGAAATCTGCCGACGCTTCGCCTCCTTCGGCTCGTTCACCTGATAGGCGAGCCCGTTCTTCTCGGCGTAGGCGATGGCCTCCTCCTTCGTCTCGAAGGTGAGCCTGATCTGGCTCTTCATGTCGCCGGAACTCGTGTAGCCCATCAGCGGGTCGATGCGGCGCGGCTGTTCCGGCTCGAATTCCAGCACCCAGAGACCGGTCCTCCCCTTGCCCGCTTGCATGGCGGTCTTGGCGGGGCTGAAAATCCGTGCTGACATCTTGCGATCCGTCTCTTTAAATCTCCCGGGCAGCGGGCAGGTGGTCAATACTGTGCAATCGCGGCCGCCGCAATCCCGTCCTTCGGTGCAGTTCGTTCGCGCGGCTTGCCCGAGAGCAAACGCAGACTCCTGTCTCCGATCGTCGAGGCCCGCCAAACGGACCTCGACGGGGGCCGCCCGGCAGCAGCGTCACGAACCGCGCGCCGCGTCCAGGCCTCTCTGCAGGTCGGTCTCGAGGTCGCGAACGTCTTCCAGCCCGATCTGCAGCCGGATCAGCGCTCCTTCATAGGGTCCGCGGGCGATGACCCGGTCGCCCAGGAAGACATTCACGGCGAGGCTCTCGTAGCCCCCCCAGGAATAGCCGAGGCCGAAGATCCGCAACGCGTCGAGGAAGGCATTCGCCTGCTTCTCGCCGCCGCCGTCGAGAACGATCGAGAAGATGCCGCTGGCGCCGCAAAAATCACGCTTCCAGAGGTGGTGGCCGGGATGGCTTTCGAGGCCGGGATGGAGCACCCGCGCGACGCCGTCCTTCGTTTCGAGCCAGCGCGCCAGCTGTAGGGCGGTCGCCTGGTGCCGGTCGAGCCGCACTCCCATCGTCCTGAGTCCTCGCAGCACCTGGTACACATCGTCCGGGCCGGCGCAGCAGCCCATCGCGATGAATGTGTCGTGGAGCCGTTCCCACGAGGCGGCGTTGGCCGAAACCGTGCCGAGCAGCACGTCGGAATGACCGGCCGGGTATTTCGTCGCCGCGTGGATCGAAATGTCGACGCCGTGGTCGAGCGGCCGGAAGAAGAGCGGCGTGGCCCAGGTGTTGTCCATCATGACGACTGCGCCTTGTTCGTGCGCGACGGAAGCGATTGCCCCGATATCCTGCATCTCGAAAGTGTTCGAGCCGGGCGATTCGGTGAAGACGACCTTGGTCTCCGGCTTCATCAGGCTTCCTATGCCCGCCCCTGCGTGCGGATCATAATAGTCGACGGAGACGCCAAGCCGCTTCAGCATGCCGTTGCAGAAATTGCGCGTCGGCGAATAGACCGAATCGACGACCAGCAGATGGTCGCCGGCCGACAGGAAGGCCAGCAGCGGAATGGTCACGGCGGCCAGCCCGGAGGGCACCACGATCGTGCCGGCCGAGCCTTCGAGATCGTCGATCGCCAGCGCCAGCGCCTCGGAGGTTGGCGTGCCGCGAGTTCCGTAGGTGTATTTCTGCGCGCGTGCAGCCATCGTCGCGGCGTCCGGGAAGAGCACTGTCGAAGCGTGCACCACGGGCGGATTGACGAAGCCGTAGAAGTCGCGGGGATCGTTGCCGTTGTGCGCTAGGCGCGTGTTGATGCCGCATTCGTCGAAACTGCGCCTCGCCATCGGTTCACCTGCTTCTTTCACGCTTATGCTTCCTTCTTTCACGCTTATGCTTCGACCGTCGCAACGGCCCGTGGCGAACGCTGTAGGACGGACAAGCGCCCCGTGCAATCGCCCCGGTTGGCGGAGCACACGCCGCGGCGAGGTGCCGGCCGCTGTTCAACTCCAGCCGTCATCCTGAGGGGGCAGCACCGGACCAGGACGTCACGTCGACGCCGCCGAGCCATGCAATTTCAATCTCTTGCGGCTCTGGCTCATTTCCCTTGACCTCACTGGAATAATCAACTTCGATGCATTTCGTGAATGGGCGCAAGGCATTCGCGTCGGCGGTTATCCGGTGCGGGCTGGAACGGCGATGCTGCGGGTCAGACAAGAACGGGGACGTCGGTCCTGAACGACAACAAAGCAAAGGGTTAGCGGGTATGAAAACGACTGTGAAAGTGATGCTCGGCGCGGCCGCGCTCGGCTTGGCCGTACCGACGGCTTCGGCCGCCACGCTGGACGACGTCAAGGCGAAGGGCGTTCTCAGATGCGCGGTCAACACTGGTCTGGCAGGCTTTGCCGCGCCCAACGACAAGGGCGAGTTCGCCGGCTTCGACGTCGATTACTGCAAGGCGGTCGCCGCGGCGATCTTCAACGACCCGTCCAAGGTGGAATACACGCCTACCACCGCCAAGGACCGTTTCGAGGTGCTGGCCAACGGCACCGTCGACATGGTGGCGCGCAACACCACCTGGACGCTTAGCCGCGACACCACGCTCGGCTTCAACTTCGCCGGCATCAACTACTATGACGGCCAGGGCTTCATGATCAACGCCAAGAAGCTGCAGGGCATCAACTCGGCGCTGCAGCTTTCCGGCGCGTCGGTCTGCGTCCAGACGGGCACCACGACGGAGCTCAACCTCGCCGACTATTTCAAGTCCAACAATCTCGACTACAGCCCAGTGGTGTTCGAGAAGATCGAAGAGGTGAACGCAGCCTATGATTCCGGCCGCTGCGACGTCTACACGACCGACCAGTCGGGCCTCTACTCGATCCGGCTCGGACTCACCGCTCCGGACGACCACGTGGTGCTTCCCGAGATCATTTCCAAGGAGCCGCTCGGCCCGCTCGTCCGCCACGGCGACGACCAGTGGTTCGACATCGTCAAGTGGACACATAACGCGCTGATCATCGCCGAAGAATTCGGCATCACCCAGGCCAATGTCGAGGAGATGAAGAACTCGGACAACCCGGAGATCAAGCGCGTGCTCGGCATGGAGGAGAATTCCAAGTTCGGCACCGATCTCGGCCTCGGCGAGGACTGGGTCGTCAACATCATCAAGGCGGTCGGCAATTACGGCGAGATATTCGAGCGCAACATCGGCTCGGGCAGCCCGCTGAAGATCGCCCGCGGCGTCAACGGCCTGTGGACCAAGGGCGGCCTGCAATACGCGCCGCCGATCCGCTGATGCCTCAATGAGCGGTCGAGGGGCGCATGCGCCCCTCGGACCTCGCCAACGGGGAGCGCGATGGCCGCCACCGATCAGGTCTTGGGCAGTGAGGACAGCAGAGGCTCGCTGCTCTACAATCCGGTCGTTCGCGGCGTCTTTTTCCAGATCCTGGTGTTCGGCGGGCTGTGTGCCTTCCTCTACTGGATCGTCCACAACACCCAGGAAAATCTGGCGCGCGCCGGCCGCAACGTCTCCTTCGACTTCCTTTATCAGCGTGCCGGCTTCGACGTCGGCCAGAGCCTCATCCAGTATTCGTCCGATTCCACGCAGCTTGACGCGCTGATCGTCGGCCTCCTCAACACGCTGCTGGTGGCCGCGGCCGGCATCGTCACGGCGACCATCATCGGATTTGTCGTCGGCATCGGCCGGCTGTCGCGCAACTGGCTGATCCGCAAGTTCTGCCAGGTGTATGTGGAGACCTTCCGCAACATACCGCCGCTGCTGGTCATCTTCTTCTGGTATCTCGGCGTGCTGGCGATCCTGCCGGGGCCGCGCGACAGCTTCAAGCTGCCCTTCGGCTCGCTGCTCAGCAACCGCGGCCTCTTCGTGCCGAAGCCGGTCTGGGAGGAAGGCTCCTGGCTGGTCGGCGTCGCCTTTCTGATCGCCATTGCCATGGGCTTCTTCGTCGCCCGCAAGGCGAGCGCCCGGCAGGCGGCAACGGGGCAGCGCTTTCCCGTCTTCTGGACCAATGTCGCGTTGATCGTCGGGCTGCCTCTGCTGGCGCTCGCCGCGGCCGGCTTTCCATTGAGCTTCAGCATCCCGAAGCTGGGCGCCTTCCAGGCGACAGGCGGGCTCGCGATCGGCCCGGAATTCCTGGCGCTCTATCTGGCGCTTTCCCTCTACACGGCTTCCTTCATCGCCGAGATCGTCCGGGCAGGAATCCTGGGCGTCAGCAAGGGCCAGACCGAGGCGGCCTATGCGCTCGGCCTCAGGCCGGGCGCAACCACGCGCCTCGTCATCGTGCCGCAGGCCATGCGCATCATCGTCCCGCCGCTGACCAGCCAGTATCTGAACCTGACCAAGAATTCCTCGCTGGCCATCGCCGTCGGCTATGCCGATCTGGTGTCGATCGGCGGCACCATCCTCAACAAGAGCGGTGAATCGATCCAGATCGTTGCCATCTGGATGGTCGTCTATCTGTCGATCAGCCTGGCGACCTCATTGTTCATGAACTGGTTCAACAGCCGCGTGGCCCTGGTAGAACGCTGATGGGGGCCGTTATGCAACCGCCGGACCTCGCCTATGTCCGCACCGACCTTGCGGCGCCCTTGCCGCCGCCCACCGGCCAGAACAGCGTGCTCGGGTGGCTGCGCACGAACCTGTTCGCCACGCTTCCCGACGCAGTGCTCACGGTGCTCGGCCTGCTGATCCTGTGGTTCGCCATTCCGCCGCTGATCTCGTGGCTTTTCCTGGACGCCCAGTGGACGGGTACCGATCGGACGTTTTGCGCCACGGTGGCGCAGGGCGGGATGCAGCCCGAGGGCTGGTCCGGCGCCTGCTGGGCCTTCGTGAGCGCGAAGTTTCAGCAGTTCCTCTTCAATGTCTACCCGGCAGGCGAGCGCTGGCGGGTCATCCTGTGCGGCATAATGTTCGCAGCGTTGCTCGTTCCCTTCCTGGTGCCGCGGGCACCTTTCAAGAAGCTGAACGCAATCCTGCTGTTCCTCGTGCTGCCGGTCGTGTCTTACTTCCTGCTTCTGGGCGGCCATTTTGGTCTCCGCTACGTGCCGACGCGCGACTGGGGTGGCTTCATGGTCACCATCATCCTGTCTTACGTCGGGATTGCCGTATCCCTGCCGCTGGGCGTCATTCTGGCGCTTGGCCGCCGGTCGAGGCTTCCCGTCATCAAGCTTCTCTCCGTCATCTTCATCGAGGCGGTGCGCGGCGTGCCGCTGATCACCGTGCTGTTCATGGCCACGAAGATGCTGCCGCTCTTCATGCCCGACAACATGAAGATCGATGATTTCCTGTGCGTGCTGATCGGGGTTGCCCTGTTCGCATCCGCCTACATGGCGGAGGTCATTCGCGGCGGGCTCCAGGCAATCCCGCGCGGCCAGTACGAAGGCGCCGATTCACTCGGCCTCGGCTATTGGCAGAAGATGCGGCTGATCATTCTGCCGCAGGCGCTGACGCTCGTCATCCCGGGCATCGTCAACACTTTCATAGGGCTCTTCAAGGACACCAGCCTGGTCTACATCGTCAACATGTTCGACCTGCTCGGCGCGGTCCGCCGCAACTTCAACGATGCCAACTGGATCACGCCGCAGACGCCGCTCTCCGGCCTGATCTTCGCCGGCTTCGTGTTCTGGTGCTTCTGCTTCGGCATGTCGCGCTATTCCAGCTACATGGAGCGCCGGCTCGACACCGGCCACCGGAAATAGGGAACGTCGATGCCTATCGAAAACGCGGTCAGTGCCGAAGAGATCAAGGTCGATCTCAAGAAGATGCACATCTCCGATACCGACGTGGCGATCGACATCGTCGGCATGTACAAATGGTACGGCGACTTCAATGTGCTGAAAGACATCAACCTGCGCGTCATGCGCGGTGAGCGAATCGTCGTATGCGGGCCCTCGGGCTCTGGCAAATCCACGATGATCCGCTGCATCAACCGGCTCGAGGAGCATCAGAAGGGCAAGATCGTCGTCGACGGCAAGGAACTGACCAACGATCTCAAGAAGATCGACGAGGTGCGCCGCGAGGTCGGCATGGTCTTCCAGCATTTCAACCTGTTTCCCCATCTGACCATCCTGGAGAACTGCACGCTGGCTCCGATCTGGGTGCGCAAGATGCCCAGGAAGCAGGCGGAGGAAGTGGCCATGCACTTCCTGACGAGGGTAAAAATTCCCGAGCAGGCCCAAAAATACCCAGGCCAGCTCTCCGGTGGCCAGCAGCAGCGCGTGGCGATCGCCCGTTCGCTTTGCATGAACCCGCGCATAATGCTGTTCGATGAGCCGACTTCGGCGCTCGATCCGGAAATGATCAAGGAAGTGCTGGAGACGATGGTCAGCCTCGCCGAAGAAGGCATGACCATGCTGTGCGTAACGCACGAGATGGGATTTGCCCGCAAGGTGGCCAACCGCGTCATCTTCATGGATCACGGCCAGATCGTCGAGCAGAACACGCCGGCCGAGTTTTTCGACAACCCCAAGCACGAGCGTACGAAACTGTTCCTGTCGCAGATCCTGCATTAGGAGCTGGCAACCGAGGCAGCTGAAGCGGGCTATGCCGGCGGGCGGTGCTCCGGCGGTGCCGGTTCCCAACCGTAGAGCCAGTCGAGATCGGCCGCCAGCTGCTCTGGCCCCCGCAGCCTCAGAAACAGGTTCCTGGCGAACGCGACGAGCCCGGAGGCGTGCCAGGCGCGGCGGTTGAGCGCGCCGCGCCGCGCCACGCGGCGGATGCGCGGACGCCGTTCCGCCTCCCAGGCCGCGAGAGCTCGGCTCATGTCGTGGGGGCGCGCCGCAACGTGGGTTGCCAGCGTGTCGGCATCCTCGATCGCCATTGCCGCCCCCTGCGCCGCAAACGGCGTCATGGCGTGGGCTGCATCGCCGATCAGCGCGAGCCCCGGCGCCGTCCATGGGTGCTCCGGATCGACCGTGTGTATCGGCCAGGCCGTCCAGTCGGCAGCGTCCGCGGCGAGTCCGGCAAGGGCAGGTGCGACGCGCAACATCGCTCTCTCGAGCAAGCGTCGGTCGGGGCGCTCGGTCCACGAGTTCGCCAGATCGGGGCCCGCCGTGAATGCGGCGAGGTTGAACATGGTGCCGCCGCGCAAAGGATAGATGACGATGTGAAGGTCGGGCGACAGGACTGCCGTCACCACCTTGGCCGCGCCCAGCAGGTCCAGGATCCGCCCTTCCGGGCTGTCGGCGCCGACCGTCCTTCGCCACGCGACGTCGCCCGAGAAACGGCTTCTTCCCGCCGCGCCGGAAAGGCCGCGCAGCGTCGACCAGACCCC
>JAJFMR010000142.1 GCA_020696915.1 Rhizobiaceae bacterium
GGTGAGTTGGCAACGAGCGACATCGCCTGGCTGACCGCGCGGCCGATCGCCCACCGTGGATTTCACGACATGAACGGGGCCGTCTGGGAAAACACGGCGTCGGCCTTTCGCCGCGCTGTCGACAGGGGGTTTGCCATCGAATGCGACGTCCACCTCTCCGCCGACGGAGTTCCGGTCGTTATCCACGACGGCGACCTCCGGCGGCTGTGCGGAACGGAAGGCTTCGTCTGGCAGCGGACGGGAGCCGAATTGCGGGCACTTCGCGTCGGCGGCACCGGCGATCATCCGCCGACGCTTCGGGAACTGCTCGAACTGGTCGATGGCCGCGTCCCGCTGGTCATCGAACTGAAAGGCATTCCCGGCCATGATGGCGGGCTGGTCGCTGCGGTCTCGAAGCTGCTTTCCAACTACAGAGGACCGGCCGCAATCATGTCGTTCGATCACTGGCTGATCCGCGATTTCAGGCGCCATGCGCCCGGCATCGCGGCGGGATTGACGGCCTTGGGCGAGGCTGAACATGACCTGGAGGCGCATTTCTCCATGCTGGCACACGACATTTCGTTCGTCTCCTACTGCCTCGCGCATCTGCCGAACCGCTTCGTGGGCTTCGTGCGCCAAAGACTCGGCATGCCTGTCATAAGCTGGACGGTCCGTGACCGGCCGGGAGTTGCTCGATCATTCGCTCACGCCGAGCAGATGACGTTCGAGGGCTTTGATCCCGACGCGGTGGAGATCGCGTGAATTTGCACCTCGACGGACCCGGCATGGATTAGGCGGATGGCCGGGCAGAAACAAAGCGCTGCAGGCTCGGTGGAAAGCGGCATGACGATCCGCATCGGGTCGAGCGTCGGCGCTTTCACCCGAGATGAATGGGACGCCCTCGCAGGTACGTCACGTTCAGGTGGAGGGACGGCCTACAATCCATTTGTTTCGTACGATTTTCTGTGCGTCCTCGAAGAGTCCGGCTGCGCCGTGCCCCGGACTGGCTGGCAGGGTCATCACATCAGGTTGGAGAACGCAAAAGGCGACCTGGTCGGCGCAGTTCCATGCTATCTGAAGTCGCACAGCCGGGGCGAATACGTTTTCGACCATGGCTGGGCGGACGCTTTCGAACGGGCCGGAGGCCGCTACTATCCCAAACTTCAGGGCTCGGTGCCGTTCACGCCGGCCACCGGACCGCGCCTGCTGGTCAGCAGCGGTGCGGACGCGGTCTCCTTGCGGCAAGCGCTGGCCGCGGGACTGTCTGCCGTTGCCGACCGGCTCGGCGTTTCCTCCGCGCACGTTACCTTCGCGGAACCGGCGGACATGACCGCCCTCGAGGCGGCAGGCTATCTCAAACGCACCGACCAGCAGTTTCACTTTTTCAATGATGGTTACGCCAGCTACGACGACTTCCTGGCCACCCTGGCGTCGCGCAAGCGCAAGGCGCTGAAACGGGAGCGCCGCGTGGCGCTCGCCGAGGGAGTCGAAATCGACTGGCTGACCGGCAGCGATCTCACCGAATCCGTGTGGGACGACTTCTTCGCCTTTTACATGAACACCGGCAGCCGCAAATGGGGCCGGCCCTATCTCAACCGGACGTTCTTTTCCCTGCTTGGCGAGCGCATGGCCAGCGACGTGCTGCTGGTGATGGCCAGGCGGGACGGACGCTACGTTGCCGGCGCCATCAATTTCATCGGCTCGGACCGTCTATTCGGCCGCAACTGGGGCTGCATCGAGGAACACCCGTTTCTGCATTTCGAGGTCTGCTATCACCAGGCCATCGACTTTGCGATAGCAACGGGCCTTGCAGTGGTGGAGGCCGGCGCACAGGGTGAGCACAAGCTGGCCCGGGGCTATCGGCCGGTGACCACGCAGTCGGCTCACTACATCGCCCATGCCGGATTGCGGAACGCGATATCCGATTACCTGCGTCATGAACGTCGCGACGTGGCGCGGGCCGCCGAATATCTGGAGGAACACCTGCCGTTCCGGAAGGATGAGGCAGCGTCAGGAGACTGAACCCTCTCCAGGCGCTAGAGAAGCAGCCAGAGGCCCGCCGCGATCATTGCCGTTCCGGAAACAAGCGACGGCACCCGCCGCGCCCGCGCGATCTTCTCGATCAGGACGAAGACGCTCAGCGCCGCTATCCATAGCGGGTTCATGATGCCGCCAACGAACAGCAGGGTCATCAAAGCCCAGCAGCAGCCGATGCAATAGAGCCCATGGCTGGCGCCGAGCCACAGCGAATGGCCAGGTTCACGCCGAAAGCCGCCATGCCGCTGGATGAAAACGAGCGGCGCCTGGCAGACCGAGAGGCAGGCCGCCTTGAGGGGAGTGAATTGATAGAGGCCGGCGAGAATGAGCAAAACGCCTCCGAGCGGCCGGGCGACGGTCATCGTCACAGGAGACAAAAGGGCTGCTCGCTCAAGCCCCCACTGGCTCGACGTGGCAGCGAGAGAGAAGCCGATCCAGGCCAGCAGATAGCCGCCCGCAAACCAGCCGGTCGAGGCAAACGGTTTGCCTCGGTCCTGTGCCTGCCGCGCTACGCCGGCATAGATCAGGAGCATCGGCGTGACCGACGGCAGCATCATGCCGATCATCATCACGATCCACATTGCCAGGACGAAAAGGAAATCCGGCGCACTCCAGCCAGCGACCGCGGGCGCCAACATGCCCGGCATGTCCATCACTCCGGACATGTCCATATCCGGATGCGCTGCCCCCATTCGGCCTGCGAGCGAAAGGAGGTAAGTCCAGGCAAGAGCCACCACCACGGCAACCGCGCCGAGGATCACTGCGCGGTCTCGGCGAAGCACGCCTTCCAGAGCGGTGGCCGTCATCGTCCTCCTACCGAACGACGCCGCGCTCGGTCATGTGCAGCGGGGCAAAGTGGGCGTGCGAGTTTTCCAGCCGGTGCGCGATCGGGCCTGACGTCGTAGCCCAGCCGCGGCCAACCTCGGCGACGGAATACTCGAACCCTTGAGGCAGGTCGATGCGGGCACGATGCGCCGCTCCCGTGACGGGATTCTTGATGGGCTCGCCGCGTGCCTCGATCAATCCGGGGACATGCAAACGTGCCATCCGGCCGTCGACTTCGATTTCCAGTTCGATCGGCGCGAACACCGGCTCGTGCACGGTTTCCCATGTCGTCGAAAAAACCTGGAAAACAGTGGCGCCCGGTTCGGTATCCTCGCCGCTCATGATCCGCAAGAGAGACTGGCGCTGCTCGGGAGTGGCGCGCTCGTCGACGACGGGCACGACCTGCCCATGTCCTTCGTGAATTGCGCCGGGCCAGGTTGCGATCGCGGCAATCCGCAATCCGCCCAACGGCGTGTTCCCGTGATGTCCTTCCTCGATGTCTACCGCAAGGACGGCATCGCAGCCGCCGTGCGTAGGCCGGCCATTGAACTGACACGGGCAGCCGTAGTCGCAATTGCAATGTACGAATTCGCGGCCCTTGATCGTCCACATCGCATCCGGCATGTCAGCCTCCCGATCGCGGTTGCCCAGGCCGGATGACCGGAAAGCGAAGAGCCTCTCGCTTTTCCTGCTGAGGCGCCCGCAATCAGCCAGCCGACCCATCGCGAAGCAGTGTAACAGAAAACTCGGTTATGTTGTATCGATACGGCAGGTCCTGCTCAGGTCCTGCTCAGGTCCTGCATCCCTCACGACCAATCGCGTGAAGGGTATGGCGGCCGACCCGCCATGTTCTCGCACGTGAACCGATCACGGCGCGGCTGACATTTTCCTTTGATACCCCCTTACACCTTCGATGCAGTCGGATAGTGCAGGAAACCGGCTTCGGTTGCCTCCGCTCCGCGTGTCATGACAGCTTCCTCTGCCCGGTCCTTGCCCATCAGATGAAAGACTTTTTCCCCCCGAAGGATCAGATAGTCCGCGACGATCCGGCGATGACACCTCCACCACACGGCTTCCGAGCACATGATCGAGCAAGGCTCGCGCCTCCCCGCCTCGATGAGTTGTTCGAGGCCTTGTCGGAAAGAGTCGCTGAGAGCGTAATCCGCGTAGTTGTGGAAGCTTCGATTGATCCAGAAGGCGTTGAGGCAGGAGGGCGTATCTGGGGCCTGCTTGCGAAGCCCTCCCAGTTCAGGAATGGAAAGATAGCCGATGCCGAAGGGAGCCAGCGAGGCCGGCAGGGCGTCAAAATTGTACTGCGGGTTTCTGCGCGACCGCCGCACTGTCCTGATGTCGACGACAAGGCGCACTGCTCCGACGCGCAGCAGGTCTACGAATTCATCGATCGACCGGGTGGAGTGGCCGATTGTATGGAAGGTAAACTGCACGTCGACTGCACCCCTCTCGTGAGGACCGGGACTGCCATTGCCGCCGCGCAGCCGCATATGCAAGAGCGTCGCACCTCGAAATTGCGGGCTCCCGAAGCAGCTCGTCGGCCGTGGTCCGGGCGGAGCCTGCATCGGCAAACGCTTCGGCGGCAATGTCGAATCGACAAAAAGCTGAAAGCCAGCGGCCACACCCTTCATTGGAGCCGGGACATTTTGCGCAGCAGACGATGACCTTGCGCAAGCGCCTGGTCGATCGTGACATCCTGGTGAACGCATACTGGTTGGCCCGAGCATCAGGAGGCACGACATTGCACATGGCCCGCTCCCTGCGGCGGCAGCGATGCCGGCGTCGGGCACGTGGTCGTTGCCGAGAGATTTCGCCCCCTCTCGCAAGGAGACGAGTCGACTGGCAGTTGCATCATCGGGAGAACGACCTAACCTGACCTCGCCCCGCTCTCGGTTCAGGAAAGACGGCATGACCTCCAGCTACGACAGCAACAATATCTTCGCCAGAATCCTGCGCGGCGAACTGCCCGCCCACACCGTCTACGAGGATGCCGACACATTTGCATTCCTGGACATCATGCCGCGCGGTGACGGCCACTGCCTGGTCATACCCAGGAAGCCGGCCCGCAATATCCTGGATGCGGACCCGGACAGCCTCGCCGCAGTGCTGAGGACGGTGCAGAAGCTCAGCCGGGCCGTGATGGAGGCGTTCGCCGCGCCAGGCGTCACCGTGCAGCAATTCAACGAACCGGCTGGCGGCCAGGTCGTGTTCCATCTTCATTTTCATGTGATTCCGCGCTTCGAGGGCGTGACGCTGCGGCCGCCGGGCACCATGGAGAAGCCGGAAATCCTCGCGGCGAACGCGCAGAAGATCAGAGCGGCGCTGGTCGGCTGAAGGACGGGAAGAGGCACTGATCAGAGGCCAAGCCAGATCCCTGCCCCGAGGACGGCTTCCGAAACCAGGATCCCGGCCAGCACTCGCTTTCCCGACAGAAGATAGCTTGCAAAGCCAATGGCAGCCGCGGCGACCCTGAGCAGGAGCGGCGTTTCCGCCAGGGCCCCGCTCGGAAAGACGACGAGATTGCCGATCACTGCGGCCACCAGCGCGGTCGCTACCGCGCGGACGAACACCAGAAGTTCGGACTGCTCGGCAATACGCCCACCGAAGTAGACGCCAAGAAAGCGACAGGCGTCCGTGGTCATCCATCCGGCCATGAGGATGAAGAGATACGGCCACCACCACGCATCCAACGACGTGAACGTCATGGCGCCCTTCTGCGGAGCCGCAGGCGATGAACGGCATAGGCCGCAGGGCCACCGAGAAGCCCGGCGACCAGCAGGTCGAATTCCGGAACGACCAGATGAGCCGCCGGACCGAGGAGAAGCCCGAAAAACAGCGCCAACACCCCTGCTCCGTCGCGGGCAGAGCCCCAGAGGGAGGTCAGGAAGTACATGGGGGTCAGCATCAGAAGGAGCGCGGAGATCGGCTGGGATATTTCACCGGCAGCCTCGAAGACGATCGCGACGACGACCATGTTGCCGACGACGAGAGTCGATCCCAGGCCGAGATACCAACTCGTCCGCATGTCCCTCGGGATGCCGCGGAGCTGTTCCATGGCCAGCACCCAGGACGTGACGGCCACGAAATGGGCAAGCCCGTAGAGCACCCATTTCGACGTGCGCGGTCCCCGCATCTCCGGCACGAGCGAAACAACCATGGGCATCAGCCGGACGGATGAAAGCCCTACCGCCAGTGAAGCGGTGGGCAGCGAGGCGCCTGACAGTATGGCGCCGATCAGAACCACCTTGCCGGGGAGAGCCCAGACGACGGCGGTCATGAACACGGTCTCCGCCAACGTCAGGCCGGCTCCTCGTGCGAGGCCGGCAAATCCGACGAAAGCGAAAACGAGGATGAGCCCCGGCACCGAGAACGCGGCCCTGGCGCCGCGCAGGAAGGAGCGGCCCCGTTCGGATAAAGCGGGTTTCGGAGAGGCGGCGTTGAAGAGCATCTCGAGTGGCGGTTAGCACGGGTCCGGCTGTCACGCGACGGCAAAAAGCACCGGCTGCGTCAGGCGGTCAGAAGCTGGCGGGGGTCTCGAGACTTCAACCGAGGCTACGCCTTCGCCGCCCCTTTTGTGCCCGGTACCGGCTTCAGAAGTGGAGAATACGAATCGTTGCGTAAAGTCTGCGGTGGTCTGGCTCAGCCGGGCGGCGGAAGAAGGACGCCATGCGGGCGGCCTTCTTCGGAGACGCGACGTCGAGCTCAGCCCTTGCGGGGCAGTTGCGGGACCAGGCTTCGCTTGGCGCCGTCTGGGCCTTTTGACGTCGGCTTCAATTTCGGAGCAGCCGGTTTCCGGGCTGCCGTCTTCCTCGGCTTTCTGGGTACATCCCTGGCCGGCTCTTCCTTCTTCGGCTTGACCGGCTGCTCGTCAGCGACCGTTTCGAGCCTGAGACCGGTCGAGCCGTCCTCTTTCGTCTCTACAGCGACACGGACGGTGCCGCCTTTCCGCAGCTTGCCGAACAGCACTTCGTCGGCCAGCGGCTTCTTGATGTGCTCCTGGATGACGCGGCCGAGCGGACGGGCGCCCATGCGCTCGTCGTACCCCTTCTCCGCCAGCCAGGCGATCGCCTCCGGCGACAGGTCGAAGGTGACGCCTCTCTCCGACAGTTGCGCCTCCAGCTGCATCACGAACTTCTGCACGACCTGATGCACCACCGGAACCGGTAGCGACGAGAACGGAATGATCGCGTCGAGACGGTTACGGAACTCCGGCGTAAACAGCCGGTTGATGGCCTCCACGTCGTCGCCCTCGCGCTTTGACGACCCGAAGCCGATCGCCGCGCGCGCCATATCGGAAGCACCGGCATTGGTGGTCATGATCAGGATGACGTTGCGGAAGTCGATCTGCTTGCCGTTGTGGTCTGTCAGCTTGCCGTGATCCATCACCTGCAGAAGGATGTTGAAAAGGTCGGGATGCGCCTTCTCGACCTCGTCGAGCAGCAGCACGCAGTG
>JAJFMR010000143.1 GCA_020696915.1 Rhizobiaceae bacterium
GAATTCATCGCAGGTGGCGGGTTTGCGCTATTTCAACGTCTACGGGCCTCGCGAGGCCCACAAGGGACCGATGGCTTCGGTGGCGCTGCACCTTTTTGACCAGATCGGGCGAGGCGAGACTCCGAAGCTGTTCGGCGCCCATGACGGGTTCGGGCCGGGCGAGCAGAGCCGCGACTTCATACATGTCGGGGATGTGGCTGACGTGAACCTCTGGCTCTGGCGGCAAGGCAAGAGCGGCTTGTTCAACTGCGGCACCGGGCGTGCGCAGCCCTTCCGTGCCGTAGCGGAGGCGGTGATCGCCGAACTCGGCCGGGGCGAGATTGAATATGTCGGGTTTCCCGACCACCTCAAGGGCCGCTATCAGAGCTTTACCCAGGCCGACATGTCGCGGCTGCGCGCGGCCGGCTACAATGGCGCCTTCCGCCCGGTCGAGACCGGCGTCAGGGACTATGTGACATGGCTGAAGGCCCAGCGATCCTGGTGATCGGCCCGCGCTGGGTGGGCGACATGGTCATGGCGCAATGTCTGTTCTCGGCGCTCGGCGAGGTCTACCCCGGCGCAACAATAGACGTGCTGGCGCCGGACTGGGCAGCGCCCCTCGTCGGCCGGATGCCCGAGATTCGCGCCCGCATCGACGCGCCCTTCTCACGCCGCCGCCTCGAGTTCGGCGCCCGCCGCAGGCTCGGGCGAACGCTCAGCGGCCGCTACGACGCAGCCTATGTGATGCAGGGAAGCTGGAAATCGGCGCTGGTGCCCTTCTTTGCCCGCATACCGCGCCGTGTCGGGCATCTGAAGGAGTTTCGCTACGGCCTCATAAACGACATCGTGCCCCTCCCCGAAAGGCTGAAGCGAAGGACTGCCGAAGCCTTCTTCGGCCTCGCCCGCGGCGGCTCGTTCCGGCCGCCCCGTCTCAACGTCGACGAAGCCAACCAGGCCCAGCAGCTCTCACGGTTTCATCTCCAGGCGGGCCGCTTTGCCGCCTTCATGCCGGGAGCCGAATACGGACCCGCGAAGCGCTGGCCGGCCGGCCACTATGCGGGCCTCGCCCGCGAACTCATGTCGAGAGGCCTGCAGGTGGTGCTGTTCGGATCGGACAATGACCGCCCGGTGACCGGGGCAATCGCCGCGCTAGCCCCCGGCACGATCGACGTTGCCGGGAAAACACGGCTCGAGGACGCGATCGACCTTATTGCCGCAGCCCGCATCGCTATCTCCAACGACAGCGGTCTGATGCATATCGCGGCAGCGGTGAGGACGCCGGTGGTCGCCATCTACGGCTCGACGGCGCCGGCCAACACGCCGCCTCTCGCGGAACGGCGGGAACTCGTCTGGCTAGGCCTCGACTGTTCGCCGTGCCACCAGAAGGTTTGCCCGCTCGGCCACTTCAACTGCATGAACACGCTTGCCGTCGAGACCGTCGCCAGGGCCGCCGACAGGCTGCTCGCAACTGCCGCCTCATCATGAAGGTACTGATCGTCAAGACGTCGTCGATGGGTGACGTCGTCCACAGCTTTCCGGCCGTGGAGGACGCGCGCCGGAACATTCCCGGCATCGCCTTCGACTGGTGCGTGGAGGAGGCATTCGCCGACATCGTCGGGTTGCATCCGGGGATCGGGACCATCCACTGCGTGGCCATCAGGCGCTGGCGAAAGGCCCTGCTCAGCGCGCCGACATGGCGCGAAGCGGCAAACCTTCGCCGGTCGCTGAAGGGCAGCCGCTACGACCTCGTCCTCGACGCGCAGGGTCTGCTGAAGTCAGCCGTCGTGGCCAGGCTCGCGGCGGCGCCGGTCGCCGGCTTCGATCGAAGCAGCGCCCGGGAGCCTGCCGCATCCATCCTCTATACGCGCAGATATGCCGTGCCGCGCCGGCATCACGCCATTGATCGCACGCGCCGTCTCTTCGGGCAGGCGATCGGCTACGAGCCGGACCTTTCCACTACCGACTGGGGCATCAAGCCGCCCGACGAGGGCAGCCTCGCAGCGCCCGGTCCGACCGCCTTCCTGCTCCACGGCACCAGCCGGGCAGACAAGAAGTGGCCTGCCGAGGCCTGGATCGAAACGGCGCGGCAGCTCAGCGCCCGCGGACTGACGCCGGTAACGACCTTCGCCGACGCCGCCGAACGGGCCCTTGCGGAAGCAATCGGCAAGGCGGTGCCGAAATCGGTAATCGTACCGAAATCGAGGCTCGCCGAGATCGCCGCGATCATCGGAAGGTCGGCCCTGGTCATTGGCGCAGACACCGGCCTGATGCATCTTGCGGGCGCTTTCGGCCTGCCGACGGTCGGGATATTCGTGACCACGGAGCCGGGCCTCACGGCGCCGCGCGGAGCATTCACCTCGGCACTCCGCGCTTCTGCCGGACATCCGGTGACGCCCGAACAGGTCATCCGCGAAGCCGATCGGCTCATCGAAGCCCGCGAAAGCGCCGGCTCATGAGGGTGCTCTCAGGCGAACTGGACCTTGACGACCTCGTAGCCGCGAGCGCCGCCGGGGGCGATGACTTCGACGGCGTCCCCAACCTCCTTGCCGATAAGCGCCCGGGCAATCGGTGAGGAGATGGAAATACGCCCGGCGCGCACATCGGCTTCCTGGTCGCCGACGATCTGATAGGTCTTCTTCTCCTCGGTGTCCTCATCGAGCAGGACGACGGTCGCCCCGAACTTGATCTTGTCGCCGGAAAGCTTCGATACGTCGATGACTTCGGCGCGGGCGATCAGATCCTCGAGCTCGAGCACGCGGCCTTCATTGTGGCTCTGGGCTTCCTTGGCGGAATGGTACTCGGCGTTCTCCGAAAGGTCGCCGTGCGATCTCGCTTCCGAAATCGCCTCGATGATGCGCGGCCGCTCCTCCTGCTGGCGCCAGCGCAGCTCTTCCTTTAGCGATTCGAACCCCGCAGCCGTCATCGGAACCATGTTCATTTCAGTTCGACCTTTCTGCCGCCTTCCGCAGCCCACAGCGCGAAGGACAAATAAAAACGGCCCGCAGCCTGAAGCTGACGGAACCGATTCACCTCGGATTTTCCCCAATATAGCAAGCCCGGCGCGATTTTCACGTCAAAAATGCGCGACTGAACGCGGTGCCGGCGCGTTGCCAAAGGCACTGCGGACGCGTGACGCCGCCACGATGCCCGGGATGACGAAGATATGTGCCGGCCGGCCCCGGCGAGGCCGGCCTGAAGTTCAGCCCTTCACGTAGGCGTCGATCTGGGCAGCGAGTTCGACATATTCTTTGCAGCCCGTGCCGCAGCGCTTCTCGATCTCGCCGAGCTGTGCGCGGGCCGCGGCGACATCGCCGAGCTGCAGGTGCGCCTCCCCCAGATATTCCCGCACCAGGGTGTAATCCGGGTCGTTGTTGAGCGCTTCCTCGTAGTAGCCCAGGCCGACGAGCACGCGGCCCGACTTGCGGTGCGCATAGCCCAGGTAGTTGAGGATGCGGACATCGGTCTTGTCTGCCGCAAGGCTGAGCACCTTGATCGACTCGTCGTAGCGCCCGACGAGCGCCAGGTCGCGACCATATTCGTAGAGCGTGTCATCGTCGATGCCGCTCTGCTGGGCAATGCATTTCCGCGACCTCTTGTCCCAGACCTTGCCGTTGATGCATATGGTGCCGGTGTTGGCTCCGTCTCCGTTGCCTCCGCCTCCGCTGCCGCCGCTGCCCCCGCTGCTGTCGCTGCTCCCGCCTCCACTGCCTCCGCCTCCGTTGCCTCCGCCTCCGCCGCCGCCTCCGCCTCCGTCACCGGCCGAGAAGGCTGGAGCGGCCATGAGCGGCAGCGACAGGACTATGGAAGCGACGAGCATCCTCAATCGGCTGTGCATGATCTTCTCCTCGGAAAAGTGGCCTCTTCCATAATAACGTAAGGTCATGCCGATTTCATCCGCTTAAAAAAAGCAATCCGGCGGAGCGCGGCGCTGGAAACAGCGAGGCCACTCTTCACGCCTGCGCCGGCACCAGGCTCATTGGCGAGACCGAAAGGCCCCTTGTTGAGGAGGAGCCGCCCGTCCGCCGCCACGGAGCGGCGGGGAGCTTTCCGGTTCCAGGCGGGATGACGCCGGACCCCGGAAAGAGACCAGTCCGCGTGTGCGCGTTGCCGACAGCCTTCGGACACCGCGGCGTGCACGCGGCGTCACCTTTTTCCGAACAGCATCGGCCAGGAATAGATCCAGGAATAGATCGCCAGCGCCGTCCAGATCAGTGCGAAGGCAGCGGCCTTGCCGCTGCTGAAGGGCTCGTCGAAGACGAACACCGCGATCAGAAAAATCATTGTCGGCGCAATGTATTGCATCAGTCCGATCGTGGACAGCCTGAGCAGCTTGGCGCCGAATCCGTAGAGCAGCAGCGGGACGGCGGTGGCGGGACCGCAGGCGAGCATGAGGAAAACGTCGAGCGGTTCCCCCGTCAGAAAATGACCGGTGCCGTCTACCTCCAGCCAGAGAACATAGAGGAGTGACGGAATCGCGAGCAGGAGAACTTCCAGGAAGAAACCCTGACTCGGCCCGATCGGCAGCGTCTTGCGAAGGAATCCGTAGACCGCGAACGAGGCGGCCAGCGCCAGCGAGATCCAGGGCAGCCCTCCCGTTTCCAAGGTGAGTATCACGACCGCGATTGCCGCCAGGCCGATCGCCGCCATTTGCGCCCGGCTCAGCCTCTCACCGAGAAAAACAGCCCCCATGACGACGCTCATGAGGGGATTCACGTAATAGCCAAGCGCCGTCTCTACCGTTCGGTCGACGGCGATCGCCCAGACATAGATGCTCCAGTTGACGGTGATCAGGGCGGCTGTAAGGGCGGCCATCGCCATTGTGCGGGGCGAGCCGAACGCCTTGATCACATCGGCGGTTCGGCCAAGGGCTATCAGCACCGCCGCAGCAATCGGCACGGACCACAGGATTCTGTGCGCCACGATTTCGACTGCAGGGACATGGTCGACGAGCTTTATGAACAGCGGCAGCACGCCCCACAGGAGATAGGCCGAGAGTGCGAACCAGAACCCGCGCGCAGCAGGCGCGATGCCGCCCGAGGGAACCTCCTGCCCGTCCGTCGTCATGCTTTCGGTCGCCATGGGCGCCATATGGGCTTGCCGGAATGCAGGCGCCATTTCAAATTTCTGATGCGAGGTCCGGGTCGCGTTGATGTGTCGGACAGCGGCTGCCGGCCTGTCCTATTCGGCAGCGGCGAGGCCGGCCAACTCGCGGTTCTTCATCAGCTTGTAGACGATCGAGTCCATCAGCGCCTGGAAGGATGCGTCGATGATGTTGTCCGAGACGCCGACCGTCCACCAGCGCGCGCCGCTCTCGTCGTTCGATTCGATCAGAACGCGGGTGATCGCTTCGGTGCCACCGTTCAGGATGCGGACCTTGTAATCCACCAGCTGGAGGTCGGCGATCTCATGCTGGAATTTGCCGAGGTCCTTCCGCAGCGCCAGGTCGAGAGCGTTGACCGGGCCGTGACCCTCGGCGACCGACATCTTTTCCTCGCCATCCACTTCGACCTTTACGAAGGCTTCCGAAACGGTCTTCAACTGGCCGAGCGCATCGAAACGGCGTTCCACCATGCAGCGAAACGAGGTGACCCGGAAAAACTCCGGAACGGTGTGCAGGGTCCGGCGCGCAAGAAGCTCGAAACTGCCGTCCGCGCCCTCATAGGCATAGCCCTGCGCCTCGCGCTCCTTGACGATGGAGATCAGCGTGTCGAGGCGGCCGCCGTCACTCGGGACATCGATGCCGCGGCGCGACAGCTCGGCGATGAAGTTGGCCCGGCCGCCCTGGTCCGAGATCATCACGTGCCGGCGGTTTCCCACTGCTTCCGGCGGCACATGCTCGTAGGTCCTGGGCTCCTTGGCGATGGCCGAGGCATGGATTCCGGCCTTCGTCGCAAAGGCCGACTGCCCGACATACGGAGCCTGAGCTTCGGGCGCGCGATTGAGCAACTCGTCGAACGCCCGCGAAAGGCGCGTTATGCCGGCAAGCTGGTCGCTGGAAATGCCGGTCCGGTATCTGCCGCCGAATACCGGCTTCAGCATCAGGGTTGGGACGATGGAGATGAGGTTGGCGTTGCCGCAGCGTTCGCCGATGCCGTTCAGCGTACCCTGCACCTGCCGCACCCCGCTCTCGACGGCGGCCAACGAATTGGCGACCGCCTGGCCGGTGTCGTCATGCGCATGGATGCCGAGGTTCCCACCCGGGATGCCCGACGCGACGACGTGCGCGACGATGTCGCGCACCTCCGAAGGCTGGGTGCCGCCATTGGTGTCGCATAGTACGACCCAGCGGGCGCCGGCCGCAAACGCCGCTTTCGCACAGGCTGTCGCATAATCCGGATTGGCCTTGTAGCCGTCGAAGAAGTGCTCGCAATCGACCATCGCCTCCTTGCCGGCCTGTATGGCGGCCTGCACGGAAGCGCCAATTGCCTCCAGATTGTCCTCGTTGGTGACGCCGAGCGCGACGCGCACGTGATAATCCCAGCTCTTGGCCACGAAGCAGATCGCGTCCGCCTTCGATTGAACCAGCGCGGCGAGCCCCGGATCGTTCGAGGCCGAGACCCCCGCCCGCTTGGTCATGCCGAATGCCACGAATTTCGATCGCGAGGTGCGCTTCTCGGAGAAGAAGGCGGTGTCGGTCGGATTGGCTCCAGGATAACCCCCTTCGATGTAGTCGACGCCGAATTCGTCGAGCAGCCCGGCGATGGCGATCTTGTCCTCGACGGAGAAGTCGATGCCCGGCGTCTGCTGCCCGTCACGGAGCGTCGTATCGAACAGATAGAGGCGATCTTCAGTCATGGCTTTACCTGTGCCGGTCATTCCGCCTTCCCGGCAAACTTGTCGGTGGCATAGATCAGCCGGTCCAGTATGCCGGGCTCGGAGAAGGCGTGGCCGGCGCCTTCCACGAGGAAGAACTCGGCGCGCGGCCAGGCCTTGTGCAGGGCCCAGGCATAACGCGCAGGGCACGGCATGTCGTAGCGGCCGTGCACGATCACTCCGGGGATGTCCCTCAATCTGCTGGCGTCCCGGATCAGCTGCCCTTCCTCAAGCCAGCCGGAATGCACGAAAAAATGGTTCTCGATCCGGGCGAAGGCTACGGCATAGTCGTCCCGGCCGAACGGAGTGCTGGTGTCCGGGTCGGGGAGCAGGGTGATCGTCTCGCCTTCCCACAGGCTCCAGGCCCGCGCCGCCTCGACCTGCGCCACCCGGTCGTCACCTGTCAGCCGCCGGCGGTAGGCTGCCAGCATGTCGCCGCGCTCGGCCACCGGGATCGGCGCCACGAATCGCTCCCATTTCTCCGGGAACATCTCGGAGACGCCGAACTGATAGTACCAGCGGAGCTCGGCCGCGGTCAGCGTGTAGATGCCGCGCACGACCAGTTCGCTGACCCTTCCGGGATGGGTCTCGGCATAGGCAAGGGCCAGCGTCGAACCCCAGGAGCCCCCGAACACGAGCCATTTCTCGAAGCCTGCCATGCGGCGCAGCCGCTCGATATCGGCCACCAGATGCCAGGTCGTATTGGCCTCAAGCGAAGCGTTTGGGGTCGACTTGCCGCAACCGCGCTGGTCGAAGAGCAGAACGTCGTAGCGGTCCGGATCGAAAAGCCTCCTGTGGCGCGGCGAGATCGTCCCGCCCGGGCCGCCATGCAGAAAGACGGCGGGCCTGGCACCGCGCGTTCCAGAGCGCTCCCAGTAGATCGAATGGCCGTCTCCGACATCCCGCATACCGCTGTCGAACGGCTCGATCTCCGGATAGAGGCTGCGCAGGCCCGTCACGATTGCTTCTCCGGCCAGTTTTCGGTGTCGTGATCGGGGTGCTGATGCCCGATGATTGCGCGCTTGAAAGCGTCGGCAGACGGACTGTCGCCCTGCCTGCGGAAGGGCAGCGTATGCAGCCTGTCGAAAAAGGGCAGCATGTCGGCAGGGTTGACCTGGATGACGGGCGCGGCCCTCGCCGGCTCGTCCAGGGCGCCGATCGCCACCTCGACGCCGCCTTCATATTCATAGGTGAGCGGCGTGCCGCATTTCTCGCAGAAGCCGCGCTCCACCACGTTGGAGCTCTGGAAACGGGTTGGGCGGCCGCGCGTCCATTCCAGCCCCGTTGCGGTGACCAGCGGCCCAAAGAACGAACCGAAGGCTTTCTGGCACATGCGGCAGTGGCAGATCGAGGCGCGGCCGAGCGAGGCGATCCGAAACCGCACCGCGCCGCACTGGCAGCCGCCGTTGATGGAGGCAGCGGTCATTTCCTGTCCTCCGGCGGCCAGTTTTCGGTGTCATGATCGGGGTGCTGGTAGGAAACGAGGGTGGCCAGAAACGGCGCCGAGGCGACGTCCGCCATGGTCGCCTCGCCGGGCAGATCGGGCACCCGGTCGGCATAAGGGAGCTTCGCCTCGATTCCCAACTGAATCGACGGCGCGATCTCCTCGGGATGGTCGAAGGCGCCGATCGCCAAGGCCATGCCGTCGGGCGCCTCATAGGTGAGAGGTGTGCCGCAGTCGCCGCAGAAGCCCCGAAACACCGCGTTTGAGGAGCGGAAGCGCTTGCGCTCGCCCCGCGTCCACGTGACCTTTGCGCCGCGCACCGAAACGAGCGGCATGTAGAAGCTGCCGGCCGCCTTCTGGCACATGCGGCAGTGGCAGACCGATGCGTCGCCGAGCCGGCCCTCGACGTGGAAGCGCACCGCGCCGCATTGGCAGCCGCCCGAATAGAGGGGCCTGTTGTCGAGGCTCATCGGCCCCTCCTGCTACTCGGGCGCATGACAGACCGCCTCCATGTTGTTGCCGTCGGGGTCGAGCACGAAAGCCCCGTAATAGTGCGGATGATAGTGGGGCCGCAGGCCGGGTGCGCCATTGTCCCTGCCGCCCGCGGCGAGCGCCGCCGCGTAGAAGGCGTCGACCTCCCGCCTGTTGCGGGCGACGAATGCGATGTGCACGGTGTCCTGGTGACCGGCCTCATGGAGCCAGAAGGAAGGCTTGCCATCCCGTCCATAACCTCCGACGCGCACGCCGCCGGTGTGCTCCGGCGGAACCATCATCAGGAGGGAAGCGCCAAGCGGCGCGAGCGCGCTGTCGTAGAATGCCCTGGCCGCCTCGAAGCTTCTGACCGCTATCCCGGCATGGTCGATCATCGGTGCATCTCCGGCGATGACGCGCGTCCCTGAATCGCCGCGTCGGCGGCGACGAGCCCCGCCGCGGTGACGATGTGCTGGCAGAGATCGTCGACGCGCCGAAGGATATCGTCGTTCCAGAAACGCAGGAAGGTCCAGCCCTTGCCTCGAGTCCTCACCGCTTCACCTCCCAGGTCGTCACGCGCTCGCCTGTGGCGGGATCCTTGCCGTCCTTCAGTTGGATGCCCTGCCTCAGAAGTTCGTCCCGGATCCGATCGGCCTCTGGCCAGTTCCTCTCGCGGATCAGGGCGAGACGGCTGGCGACGGCATTCATGATCAGCACTTCCTGCTCTTCGGGAATTTGTGTCGCTACGACAGCATCGCGCAGCTCGATGCCGAGAAACGCGGCGCTGGCGATCAACGCATCCGCTGCATACTGGTCACCCGATTCGGCGGCACGAGCCAGCGCCTGCATGGAGTTGATGGCGCCGGCGGTGTTGAGATCGTCGAGCAGCAAGCGCTCGATGCCCGGCGCCGGCTTTGGGTCCGGGACGAGTTTCGTGTCGCCGGCCTGCCGTCGAATGCGGCCCCATCGCAGCCAGGCCTGATTCGCTTCCTCCAGCTTGCGCAGGCTGAAATCGATGGGCTCACGGTAATGCGTCATCAGCATCCCAAGCCGCAGCACCGCGCCCGGCCATTTGCGCCCCCCGAACCGCTCGTCTTCGCGCAGTTCGTGGATGGTGATGAAATTGCCGTCGCTCTTGGCCATCTTGCGGCCTTCGACCTGCAGGAAGCCATTGTGCATCCAGTAGTTCGCCATGCGCGGAGTGCCGAAGGCCGAGCAGCTTTGCGCGATCTCGTTCTCGTGGTGCGGAAACACCAGGTCGATCCCTCCGCCATGGATGTCGAAGACGTTGCTGTCGGCATCTTTTGACCCGAGGCCGCCGCCGGACGGCTCGAGCAGCTTCGCCATGGACATTGCCGAGCACTCGATGTGCCAGCCCGGCCGGCCGAGCCCCGCGATCCCGGCGGGCGACGGCCAGCCCGGCTCGTCCTTTGCCGACGGCTTCCACAGCACGAAATCCATCTCGTCGCGCTTGTATGACGCAATTTCGACGCGCGCGCCGGCCAGCATTTCGTCAGGAGAGCGCCCTGCCAGGGCGCCGTAACGGGGTCCCGGCAGCCTGTTCATCGCCGACGGCGAGAACAGCACGTGTCCTTCGGCCACATAGGCGACGCCGACCTCCAGCAGTCGCTCGATCATGTCCCGCATCTCGGCGATGTGGTCGGTGGCGCGCGGCTGAAACGTCGGCTCCAGGCAGCCGAGCGCCTTCACGTCGTTCTGGTATTGCGCGTTGGTGGTCTCGGTGACCCTACGGATCGCCTCATTGAGCGGCAGCTCGGGAAAATCCCGTGCCGCTCGGGCGTTTATCTTGTCGTCGACGTCGGTGACGTTGCGGACATAGGTGACGTGGTCGTCACCGTAGATGTGCCTGAGCAGCCGGAACAGCATGTCGAAGACGATGACGGGCCGCGCATTGCCGATATGGGCGAAGTCATAGACCGTGGGTCCGCAGACATACATCCGGACATTGGCCCGATCGATCGGCCGGAAGTCCTGCTTCGTCCGCGTCAGCGTGTTGTAGAGCCGCAACCCCATATCCGCTCCAGACATGAACGCCCCCGGCCTGCTGGCCTCGGCGTTTGTCCCTGTCTTGTCTGAAGAGGAGGCGAAAACGTCCGGACCAGCGCCTGGCGCTAGCCGATAATGCAAATCCCGCAAATGGCGAGGAACGTTTTCATTGCCGCCTTATGAAGCCTCGGCCGCACCGCAGTCAAGCTGCAAGTTGCAGGTTGCAACCGAGTAACGGCGCAGCCCACCCCGCGACAAAAATCTGAAACACGCGGGACTTATCGGTCGCGGCGGGACGCGGACCTGGAAAACGCCGCTCCGGCTGGAACAGGCAAGATTTTATTAAACATGTCGGCATTCATTGGGATCCGATGTGGGGTTTTTTGTCTGCGGGTCACTATTCTGTCCAATTCACGCACCATCTGCTGCGCCACGCGACGAAACGACCAGGGAAGAGAGAGATGTCAGTCCAGAAGAGCGAAGCTGAACGCGCTCGCGCCAAGGCAGCGCCGCTCGCCAGGCACTACCGCGCCATCGGCCCCGCGGCAATTGTGGCGGCCCTGATCTGCGCCCGCAAGAAGCCGGCAAAGCCGGCCGGTCCCAAGGCTGCCTGACGTTGTCCTAGAAAAGTTCGAGCTGCCCGGTGCTGC
>JAJFMR010000144.1 GCA_020696915.1 Rhizobiaceae bacterium
ACCGCGGCACGGGCGGCAAGCCTTACTGATGTCGAGAAGTTCATCGAAATCTCCATGAGAAGAAGGGTGTGCTCAGAGCGCGTCGGTGTCGGTTTCGCCCGTGCGAATGCGCACGGCGTGGTCGAGCGGAAAGACGAACACCTTCCCGTCGCCGATCTGGCCGGTCCTCGCCGCGACTGCGATCGCCTCGACGGCCCGCTCCACGACATCGGTCGGAACGGCCACTTCGATTTTTATTTTTGGCAGGAAGCTGACCGCATATTCCGCGCCGCGGTAGATCTCGGTGTGCCCCTTCTGGCGTCCGTAGCCTTTCACTTCGGTGACCGTCAGGCCCTGGATGCCGAGCTGGGTAAGCGCTTCGCGCACTTCGTCGAGTTTGAATGGCTTTATGATTGCCATCACGATCTTCATGAGTTCACCCCTCTTCAGATGCGGGTTCTTCGCGTTTCGTCGGACGGCCGGAACCTGAGGCGGCCACGGCACGTGCGAGAGACAATTCAAGCCGCGTGCCAGTCGTGGTCGACGGCATCAACTCCGTGAAAACAAACGGCTAATGGCGGGCGTGGGTAGTTGGCGCCCGAATCCTCGGCATCACGTCTGCCCAACGAATAGGCAGTTTCGGAGAATTGCCCGTCAGAAAGGCTGGGTTCGAAGGCGGATCAGGCCTTCCTGGGCTACCGACGCGACCAGCGTGCCATCTTCGGCGTGGAGTGCGCCCCGGGTAAATCCGCGGGAGCCATGCGTGGACGGACTGTCCTGCGTGTAAAGAAGCCAGCCGTTCATCGGGTGCGGGCGGTGAAACCACATTGCGTGGTCGAGGCTCGCCGCCTGGATGTCGGGGTCGAACACGCCCCTGCCATGCGCGAATGTCGAGGTGTCCAGGAGCGTCATGTCGGAGAGATAGGCGAGCACCGCGGCCCGCGTCGCGCGGCTTTCCGGCATCGACCCGGTGGTCCGTATCCATATGTTCTGGCGCGGCTCGAGCTTGTTGCGGCTGGTGTAGTGCTCCATGATCACCGGCCGCATCTCGATCGGCCGGTCGCGCATCCAGTAGCTTCTGATGAACTCGGGCACGCGGTCGCCGAACTGCGCAATCATTTCCTCGTGCGTCGGCAGCGTATCGGCCGCCGGAACGTCGAGGGGCATTGGCGCCTGATGATCCAGTCCGGTCTCGTCGGCCTGGAACGACGCCTCCAGCGAGAAGATGGCCTGCCCGTGCTGGATCGCCACGACCCGGCGCGTGGTGAATGATCTTCCGTCGCGAATACGGTCGACCTCGTAGACGATCGGTACCCTGGTGTCCCCCGGGCGCATGAAATAGCCGTGCAGTGAGTGCACGTGGCGGTCGTCGGCGACGGTGCGTTGTGCCGCGACCAGGGCCTGGGCGATGGTCTGCCCGCCGAAGACGCGCTGCCAGTCGGTATTAGGACTGCGACCTCGATAGAGGTTGTGCTCCAGCCGCTCGAGGTCGAGAATGGCGAGAAGCTCCTGCATTCCGGCAGTCATTATCAATCGCCTTTTTTCGCGGCCTGAGCCGCTTTCGGCAGGAACCATCGGCAAGTCAAGACAAGGACCTCTGGCATGGCGAATTCAGGAGATGCGAAGCCAACGACGCTGGACGTTCTGGTGGCCGGCGCCGGCTATGTCGGGCTCGCCGTCGCTGTCGCCCTGAAGAGCTCGCGCCCCGGCATGGCCGTCGGCATCGTCGATGCCGCGCCGGCGGGCGTATGGGAAAAGGATGGCCGCGCTTCGGCGATAGCGGCAGCCGCCGGCCGCATGCTCGACCAGCTCGGCTGCTGGACCGAGATCGCGCCGCAGGCGCAGGCGATCACCGAAATGATCGTCACCGATTCGCGCACGTCCGACCCGGTTCGCCCCGTTTTCCTGACCTTCGGAGGCGAGGTGGCGCCTGGCGAGCCTTTCGCGCACATGGTCGACAACAAGGTGCTGAACGGAACGCTGCGGCGGCGCGCGGCGGAGCTTGGCATCGACATCATCGAAGGGCTGGCGGTGTCGGCTTTCGAAAGCCGCGGCGCGAGTTCCCGTGTCCATCTGGCCGACGGCGCCGCCATCGAGGCTCGGCTTCTGGTCGCAGCCGACGGCGTGAATTCGCGGCTGCGCGAAATGGCCGGGATACGAACCGTGCGATGGGAGTATGGACAGTCCGGCATTGTGTGCACGGTGCGCCACGAACGGCCTCACAACGGCCGCGCCGAGGAGCATTTCCTGCCGGCCGGTCCATTCGCCATCCTGCCGCTTACCGGCAACCGATCTTCCATCGTCTGGACCGAGCGCACGGCCGCCGCGGAAAGGCTGGTGGCGGGCGACCCGCTCATCTTCGAGGTCGAACTCGAACAGCGTTTCGGCCTCAAGCTCGGCGAGATCGCGGTGGAAGGCAAGCCGCGCGCCTGGCCGCTCGGGCTGACGCTTGCACGCGCCTTTGTCGAGCATCGCTTCGCACTGGCCGGAGATGCGGCGCACGGCATCCATCCGATTGCCGGGCAGGGCCTCAACCTCGGCTTCAAGGACGCCGCCGCACTGGCCGAGACGGTGATCGAGGCCGACCGTCTCGGCCAGGATTTCGGAACGCTCGACGTTCTGGAGACGTATCAGCTGTGGCGCCGTTTCGATACGGTTCAGATGGGCGTCACCACCGACCTGCTCAATCGCCTCTTCTCCAACGATCTCGGGCCGCTGCGCGCCTTGCGTGACATCGGACTTGGACTGGTGGAGCGTGCGCCGAGGCTGAAGGCCTTTTTCATCCGCCAGGCTTCCGGGCTTTCGGGGCAAACACCGCGGCTTCTGAAAGGCGAGCCCATCTGAGGCAAACGCGGCAGATTGAGGTAAGCCGAGGCGGAAATCGGCCGAAGCCACATCGCCGGCAATTTCGTTGCTCGCTGGCATCGAAATCATGCGTTCGCCGTTTTCGGCTGGGGCGTGCTAGGCTCGACGACGCGCCGCCGCGCTGCAGCCGTGCAGTTATCGTGGCCGCGCGCAGAGACACAGAAGGAGAAGATCATGAATCGCCATGCAACCGCCGTCTGGTCAGGCAATCTGAAGGAAGGCACCGGCACGCTCGACACGCAGAGCGGCATCCTGATGGGGCAGCCATATTCCTTCAAGACCCGGTTCGAGGACGAGAGCGGCAGGTCAGGCACCAATCCGGAAGAACTCATCGCGGCGGCGCATGCCGGCTGCTTCGCCATGCAGTTCTCGCACTTCCTGGCCGAGAACGGCACCCCGGCGACGCGACTGGAAGCCAAGGCCGTGGTCACGCTGGTGCCTGGCACGGGCATCACCGGCAGCGCGCTGAGTGTTCGCGGCACCGTGCCCGGCATCGACGCAGGGAAGTTCACGGAACTTGCGGAAAAAGCTAAGGCGGAGTGCCCCGTTTCCAAGGCGCTTGGGTCGATCGGCATCACCCTCCAGGCCGCGCTCGCCTGACCAGGGCAGGCAGTCCGGCGGGCTGCGCCGGGCAGCCCGCGGCACTTTTCGCCGGGGTCCGTCAGAAACCGCGCCGCTGCTGCCGCGCCAGCGCTCGCTTCCCGCGAAGGATTTCTCTTGGAACAGCTCCTGTCCGAATTCGGCCATTCGACCTACACACCGTTCCCGGTGTTTGCGGCTCGCCTGCTGCTCGCCATGCTGTTCGGCGCGGTGATCGGCTTCGAGCGCGAGTGGCGCAATCGGCCCGCAGGGCTGCGTACCCATATACTCGTGTGCGTGGCGGCCGCGACCTTCGCCATCCTGACGATCGAGATCATCCACGCGCCGGTGTTCGGCTCAGCGGCGCTCGGGGACGCCGTCAAGGTCGACCCGGTCCGCGTCGTCGAGGCGGTCACTGCGGGGGTCGCCTTCCTTGCCGCGGGCGTCGTCATCTTTACCAAGGGCCAGGTCCACGGGCTGACGACCGGCGCCGGCATGTGGCTCGCCGGCGCGATCGGTCTCGCCTGCGGACTGGGGCTGTGGCAGATCGCCGCCTTTTCCGCGCTGATCGCCCTCATCGTGCTCGGGCTGCTGCAGACCCTGGAAAAGAGCCTGGATCTCGACAAGGAACCCGACTTCGGCCTCGACAGCGACAAGCGTGAGGCGGCGCAACGCGCCATTCGGCCAAAGGAGGACGATCCTTCCCGGATGGATCCGGGCACCGGCTGAACCGCTGCGCCGCCTGTCGAGAAGCCCGATCCAGGCCAGTATCAGCGGCGACTGGCAAAGGCGCCTGGGCGCGCGGAGGCGGCGCGGGCGGATGATTGCCGTCACTGCAAAAGGTTGGTATGAGCCCATCGTGGAAGCGCTTTCTGGAAACCCGGCCTACAAGCCCTTCGTGCTGCAGGACAGGAAACGCCTGCCGGCCCGGTTCTTCGCGCTGATTTCCGGTGCGCAAAGCTGCCGCATCGCTTGAGATGCCGGCCTCCCGGCCGGCGCCGGGTTTCCATCAATCTCGACCAGATCACGGAACATGACGATGAGCGCACCGCGCACCCTCTACGACAAGATATTCGACGATCACGTCGTCGATCGCCAGGACGACGGCACCTGCCTTCTTTATATTGATCGTCACCTCGTCCACGAGGTGACGAGCCCGCAGGCCTTCGAGGGGCTGCGCATGACCGGCCGCGGCGTGCGGCATCCGGAACGGACGCTGGCGGTCGTCGACCACAATGTGCCGACCTCGCCCGACCGCCGCAACGGCATCAAGAACGAGGAAAGCCGCATCCAGGTCGAGGCCATGGCCAGGAACGCGGCGGATTTCGGCGTGGAATACTATTCCGAGAACGATCGCCGGCAGGGGATCGTCCACATCGTTGGGCCCGAGCAGGGAGTCACGCTGCCCGGCATGACGATCGTCCGCGGCGACAGCCACACGTCGACGCACGGCGCCTTCGGCGCGCTGGCGCATGGCATCGGCACGTCGGAAGTCGAGCACGTGCTCGCCACGCAGACTCTGATCCAGCGCAAGGCCAGGAACATGCTGGTGCGGGTCGACAACAAGCTTCCCGAAGGCGTCACGGCCAAGGATATAATCCTCGCCATCATCGGCGAGATCGGCACGGCCGGCGGCACCGGCTATGTCATCGAATATGCCGGCGAGGCGATCCGCGCGCTGTCCATGGAAGGCCGGATGACGATCTGCAACATGTCGATCGAGGGCGGCGCCCGGGCCGGTCTCATCGCCCCGGACGAGACCACCTTCGCCTATGTCAAGGGCAAGCCGCGCGCGCCGAAGGGCGAAGCCTGGGACAGGGCGTTGAGATATTGGCAGACGCTGAAGTCCGACGAAGGTGCGCATTTCGACAAGACCGTGGTCATCGACGCCGCCAACCTGCCGCCCATCGTGTCCTGGGGTTCCTCCCCGGAAGATGTCGTTTCCGTGCAGGGAAGCGTGCCCGATCCGGCAATGATCCCGGACGAAACGAAGCGTCTGTCGAAGCAGCGGGCGCTCGACTACATGGGCCTTGTTCCCGGCACGAAGATCACCGACATCGAACTCGATCGCGTCTTCATAGGGTCATGCACGAATGGCCGGATCGAAGATCTGCGGGCGGTCGCGAAGGTCGTCGAGGGCCGGAAAGTCAGTTCGCACGTCGAGGCCATGATCGTGCCGGGGTCCGGCCTGGTGAAGGAGCAGGCCGAGGCGGAAGGCCTCGACCGCATATTCGTCGCCGCGGGATTCGACTGGCGCGAGCCCGGATGCTCGATGTGCCTTGCGATGAACGACGACCGGCTGAAGCCCTATGAACGGTGCGCCTCGACCTCCAACCGGAATTTCGAGGGCCGCCAGGGATTCAAGGGCCGCACCCATCTCGTGTCGCCGGCCATGGCGGCGGCGGCGGCGATCGCCGGCCATTTCGTCGACATCCGGGATTGGAACTGATCTTCCGGAAGCGCTAGCAGGGACCGGCGGGGCGGCCCCCGGTCAGTCGTCCCGCCGGACGATTTCGTGAGAACTGTCACGCTGTCCGGGAATCTCGGGACCGACGACGAGCGCCAGCCTCTGTTCTTCGAAGAGGCCGAACCATTCGTCCCATTCCACAAGTTCGTAGCCGCCGGCGTTGGCCGGCCGTTCGGGCCGGTCGTAGTCCTGGTAGGCCTGCTGGTCGAAGACGATCCTCAGCATTGGCTGCGTGCCGCCTTCCGGCGACACGTCGACGATGGCGGGGAAACCGGATCGGGCCGCTGCCCAGTCGCGGATCTCGGTGCGGTCGGTAAACACTCTCTTATCGGCCATTCGGCGGCGCTCCTGCCCTGGTTGCCGAAACGTCCAGCCGGCCTGCCGGTTCCGGACTCCGGCTCGACGGCTGTTCGTCTCGTTCGTCCATGGTCGTTCGTCGCGGGTGCGGTGACGGCAGCTACCGCGGAAAGTTCCAGTCGCTGGCCTGGTCCTTTCGGCCTCGCTTCGTTCACCTGGTTCATGTTCGTGAGCCCGACCACACCGGAGGGCCCTTTCCCGGGGCGATGACCCTGCTGGGTGCCGCGAAACGGGGGCGCCTGCCGCCTGCCGTCCGTTCGAACGTGAGCTCTTCATCCTGGTTTGCTCGCGGGGTTCAAGACAGCGGCTGGGATGGAGTTCAAAGCTGCGACGGCCGCCGGCGGAAATCGTTGCCGCAGCGCCGCCGCCGATCTTGCATTAACCGCTTCTTGGCCGCCATGTGCTCTGGTGTGGCGGCAACGGCAATCAGGGTATGAGCGGCGCAAGTTTCATTCTGGCAATCAATCTGTTCGTCGCAGGGCTGCTGGCAGCCGCGTTCCTGACGATTGCCGCCCATGATGGCCAGCGCCGGGCGGCGAGGTGGTTCGGAGCCGCCTACCTGGTCGGCATGTCGAACATACTCGTCGAGTTCGGCATCGCCGCCATCGGAACCTCTCTCGCGGCCGTGCTCGCTGCCTTCGCTGCAATTCTTGCGGCGATGCTGGTGTTCAATGTCGGCCTGGCGCGCCATTATGGCGTGCGGGTGCCGTGGCTGGCGTTGATGGCGGTTTTCCTGGCATCAGTGGCCGCCTGCTACTTCCTACAGGATATGCCCCGGGACTCCTTCACGCGGATGCTGATCTACCAGGCGCCCTACTTCGTCATGCAGATCATTGCCGTGGCCATCGTCGGCCAGGCCAGAAGCCTCACCCGTCTCGACGCCGCGCTGATGGTCCTGCTCGCGGCGAGCGCCCTGCAGTTCGCGTCCAAACCTTTCCTGTTCCGGGCCTTCGGCGGCCCCGGCGCCACGCCGCAAGACTATCTCGCCACGGACTATGCCATGGTATCGCAGACGATGGGGACGAT
>JAJFMR010000145.1 GCA_020696915.1 Rhizobiaceae bacterium
GTCGGCGGTTCCCTCGTACCATTGCGTCTCCGAAACGCGCTGGCTGGCGGGCAGAATGTCGAAGCTTTCATTGCGTTCGGGGCGCAGGAAGTTCCAGCCGCGCTGCAGGTGCCGGATCAGCGAATGCGCCTTGTACTGGGTGGCGACGCCGAGCCGGCGAATGCCGGAATTCAGCGCATTGGAAAGCGCGAAATCGATGATGCGCGTCTTGCCTCCGAAGTAGACGGCGGGCTTGGCGCGGCGGTCCGTCAGTTCCTTGAGGCGACTGCCGCGTCCTCCGGCCAGCACATAGGCCATGGCGTCGCGCGCCAGCGGCTGAGTCTTGGTGAGCTCCATCGCACCCTCCCAGGTCACGGCTCGAATTCGAACATCAAGGTGGCCAGCGGCGGCAAGAGCATCGTCGCCGACACCGCTTTGCCTTTGCGCGAGGCCGCCTCGACGGCGCCGCCGTTGCCCTTGCCGGAACCGCCGTAGGCGCTGGCATCCGTATTCAGGATCTCGCGCCAGCGCCCGGCCGCCGGCAGCGGCACGTCATAGTTCTCCCGCGGCACCGGCGTGAAGTTCGACACCACAGCCACCGGCTTTGCTCCGGGGCAGTGCCTGACCCAGGCGAATACCGAGTTTTCCTTGTCGTCGGCGATCATCCAGGAGAAGCCTTCCGGCTCGCAGTCACGTCCGTGCAGCGCCGGATGCGAGCGGTAGAGACGGTTGAGGTCGCGCACCAGCCTGTGCATTCCCCGATGCGGCTCGTAATCCAGCAGGTGCCAGTCGAGCGCTCTCGCCTCGCTCCATTCGCTGCGTTGCGCGAATTCCTGGCCCATGAACAGGAGCTTCTTGCCCGGATAGCCCCACATGAACGCGTAGTAGGCGCGAAGGTTCGCAAATTTCTGCCAGTCGTCCCCTGACATCTTTTCGAGCAGAGAGCCCTTGCCGTGAACCACCTCGTCATGGCTGAGCGGCAGCACGAAATTCTCGCTGAAGGCGTAAAGCAGACCGAAGGTGAGATCGTTGTGGTGATACTTGCGGTGGATTGGCGCACGCGCGAGATACTCTAGCGTGTCGTGCATGAAGCCCATGTTCCACTTGAACCCGAAGCCAAGTCCGCCCTCGTGCACCGGCTGCGATACTTTAGGCCAGGACGTGGACTCCTCGGCGATCGTCATCACGCCGGGATGCTGGCCGTAGACCGCGGTATTCATCGCCTGCAGGAAGCGCACGGCCTCGAGGTTCTCGCGACCGCCCTCTTCATTGGGGATCCACTCGCCTGCCTTGCGGGAATAGTCGAGGTAAAGCATCGAGGCGACTGCGTCCACGCGCAGACCATCGACGTGGTATGTCTCGGCCCAGTAGAGGGCATTGTTGACGAGGAAGGAGATCACTTCGCGACGGCCGAAATTGTAGATGGCGGTCTGCCAGTCGGGATGAAAGCCCTTGCGGGGATCGGCGTGCTCGTAAAGGGCGGTGCCGTCGAAGAGAACCAGGCCGTGCTCGTCCACCGGGAAATGCGCCGGAACCCAGTCGAGGATGACGCCGAGGCCGGCGCGGTGGGCCCCGTCCACGAAGCGGGCAAAGCCCTCCGGTTCGCCGAACCGGGCCGTCGGAGCATACAGTCCCGTCGTCTGGTAGCCCCAGGAGGGGTCGTAGGGGTGCTCGGAGATTGGCAGGAACTCGATGTGGGTGAAGCCGCAGTCGACCGCATAGGGGATGAGACGATCCGCAAGCTCGTCCCATGAGAGGAAGCTGCCGTCGTCGTGCCGCTGCCACGACCCCGCATGCACCTCGTAGATCGAGATCGGGCAACGTCGGTGATCGGCATCCCGCCAGAACGCCCGGTGGGCATCGTCCCCCCACTCCCGGGACAGCGGAGCCGCCGTCAACGAGGCGGTCGCCGGACGCAGTTCTGAGCGTGTCGCATAAGGGTCCGCCTTGAGCGGAAGCAGTTCGCTATCCGCGCCCACGATCTCGTATTTGTAGGGATGCCCGGGACCGAGGTCGGGGATGAAGACTTCCCAGATGCCGGTGTCGTGGCGGTGGCGCATGGTATGGCGGCGGCCGTCCCACTCATTGAAGTCGCCGACCACCGACACCCGTTTCGCATTCGGCGCCCAAACGGCGAAGTTGAAGCCGGAAGCCCCTTCGTGGTGAATGAGGTGGGCGCCGAGCTTGTCGAACAGCCTGAGGTGCGATCCTTCGGAAATGTAGTAGTCGTCCATCGGACCGAGCACCGGGCCGAAGGAATAGGGGTCGCCGACCCACCATTCGCCGCCCTGGTTGCGGGCCCGGTAGCGAAGCGGCAGGCGTTCGCGGATGTCCAGCCGACCTTCGAAGAAACCTTCATGGCGGCGCCCGAGTTCCCCGGCCAGGGTGCCGTCGAGCGTGAATGCGGTTACCGTCTCGGCGTGCGGGATGAAGCAGCGCGCCACGAAACCGCGGCCAGCCTCGTGAACACCGAGCACGGCGAAGGGATCTGCGTGCGCGCCGGCCACGATGGCCGCGATGTCGCTGTCGGCGGCCGAGCCGTGCGGCTTCCTCATGCGGCGCCCTTCTCCGGTTCCGCTCCGCTGGCGCGGAGCGCGCCTCATGCAATCACATCAGACGGGAACGTTCCAGATTTCATTCGCATATTCGCGAATGGTGCGGTCGGAGGAAAACCAGCCGACATGGGCGACGTTGCGGATCGCCCTGGCGTGCCAGTCGGGGCCGTCGCGCCACACCGTGTCGACCCGTCGCTGCATCCCGGCATAAGCGTCGAAATCGGCCGCCACCATGAACCAGTCGCTTTGGTAGAGGCCGTCGACCAGCTCGCGATAGCGGCCGGGATCGTCGGGCGAGAACACGCCCGACGAGATCGCCGACAGCGCCTGCGACAGTTCCGGCGATCCTTCTATCACGGCGCGTGGATCGTAGCCGCCGGCCCGCCGCTCGCTCACCTCGTCGGCCGTTAGGCCGAAAATGAAGATGTTGCCGTCGCCGACACGCTCGCTGATCTCGACATTGGCGCCGTCGAGCGTGCCGATGGTCAGCGCCCCGTTCAGGGCAAACTTCATGTTGCCCGTCCCCGACGCCTCCATCCCGGCGGTCGAAATCTGCTCGGACAGATCGGCCGCCGGCACGAGCATCTCAGCGAGGCTGACATTGTAGTTCGGCAGGAAGAGCAGCTTGAGCAGGCCGCGCACCGCGGGATCGCGGTTGATCACGCGGGCGACGTCGTTGGCCAGCTTGATGATCAGCTTGGCGTTGTGGTAGCTCGGCGCCGCTTTGCCGCCGATGAATTTCACGCGCGGCACCCAGTCGCGCTCGGGATGCGAGCGGATCTGGTCGTAAAGCGCCACGGTCTCGACGATGTTGAGAAGCTGCCGCTTGTATTCGTGGATGCGTTTGACCTGGATGTCGAACAGCGCCGACGCATCGACACGGATACCGAGACGGGTGAGGACGTAGCGGGCGAGATGCTCCTTGTTGGTCCGCTTCACGGCGGCGAACTTCTCCCGGAACGCGGCATCTTCGGCGAGCGGATGCAGATCCTCGAGGCGATCGAGATCGTCGAGGAACCGGTCGCCGACCGCTTCCCTGAGCAGGTCTGTGAGGCCGGGATTGCACTGGATCAGCCAGCGCCGCGGCGTGATGCCGTTGGTCTTGTTGTTGATGCGGCCGGGGTAGAGTCTCCCGAGATCGGCGAACACCGTCTCCTTCATGAGCGCCGTGTGGAGCGCCGAGACGCCGTTGATCGAATACGAGCCGGCGAAGGCGAGATTGCCCATGCGAACGCGCCGCTCGCCGTTTTCCTGGATGAGCGAGATGCGGCCGATCTGCTCGTCCGAGAACCGGCCGGCAGCGCGGGCCTCGAGCAATGCCTGCGCATTGATCGCATAGATGATCTGCATGTGGCGGGGCAACAACTTCTCGAACATCGGCAGCGGCCAGCTCTCGAGCGCTTCCGGGAGCAGGGTGTGGTTGGTGTAGGCGAAGGTCCGCTTCGCAATGTCCCAGGCCTGGTCGAACTCCATGCCGTGAACGTCCATCAAAAGCCGCAGCAGCTCGGCCACGGCGATCGCCGGATGCGTGTCGTTGAGATGGACGGAAGCCTTGTCGGGAAGCGACTGCAGCTCGCCATACTGGCTGAAATGCCGCTGGATGATGTCCTGGAGCGAGGCTGTGGAGAAGAAATATTCCTGCCGGAGCCTGAGTTCCTGTCCCGCCTGGTGCGAATCGGCGGGATAGAGCACGCGGGTGAGCGCCTCCGCCCTGTTGCTGTCGCGCAGCGCGCCGATGTGGTCGCCGGCGTTGAAGGCCTCGAGCAGGATCGGGTCGACGGGCATCGCCGACCAGAGTCTGAGCGTGTTGACGCGCTTGCCGCGCCAGCCGACCACCGGCGTGTCATAGGCGACGGCCAGCACCCGCTCGACGGGTTTCCAGACGTGGCGGTCGGGTCCGTGCGGCGAGGTAACCGATTCGACATGCCCCCCGAAGCCGACCTCGAAAGAGCGCTCGCGGCGTTCGAACTCCCAGGGGTTGCCATGCTCCAGCCAGGTTTCCGGCAACTCGATCTGCCAGCCGTCCGATATCTCCTGGCGGAACATGCCGTTGGCATAGCGAATCCCGTAGCCGTGGCCGGGCACCCCGATGGTCGCCATGCTTTCCATGAAACAGGCGGCGAGCCGGCCGAGGCCGCCATTGCCCAGCGCCGCGTCCGGCTCCAGCTGCGCGATAAGGTCGAGATCGACACCGAGCGAGTGAAGCGCACGGCGCATGGCGTCGAGCAGGCCGAGATTGGAGAAAGCATCCCGCATCAGGCGGCCGATCAGGAACTCCAGCGACAGATAGTAGACGCGCTTCTCCTGGCGCTCGTAAGCCTGCTTGGTCGAGTTGATCCACTGGTCGACGATGCGGTCGCGTACGACCTTGATGGAGGCCGAGAGCCAGTCATGAGGCGTGGCTACCGTCGCATCCTTGCCGACCCTGTACTTCAAAGCCTCGAGGATTTCCGCGGCGAGCTTGTCGGGATCGACGCTGCCGGCGGCGGTCTCGGGGATTTCGGATTTCATCTTCATCATGTGGGCATGTCGGCGGGAGAGGTCGAGCGGCGGAAACGGGACGGACTGCGGCCTGCCCGCCGCCGCGCCGGGGGGTTGGAACGATGCGCTTCGCTTAAAGCAATGGATCGAAAAGTGGAATTCGTTTTTCCGGCAATCCCGAAATGAAACGGCTTCGCGCAAAACGGACGTTCCAGCCGCTGTCGATCGCGGATGTGCGGAGTTGCCCGTATTCTTTCAGATCCCGCGGCGCGCGGCTATATAAAACGGGTTGTGACCCTGTCGAGTTCCCCGAGCTGAACCGGCTCGTGTGGAGCCGTGATTCGCGCTGCCCTATCGCCGCCGAAGAGGTCTTTTCCCTTTACGAGCAGAACCGGCGTTTTGTCGACCGGGAGCGCCTGAGCGGCCGGGAGCCCCGGCTCATCAGGGAACTCGGGAAGGCATTCGGCCGCGGCTTCGACCTGACCTGATACCGTTCTGTTGGCCGCATGCCTCGTGCATCAGTTCGCGCGGGAATTCACCCCAACGGAAAAAGTCCCGATGAGATTCACGCGGCCGGAACACCAGATCGCCGACATGCTCGGGCGCATCGACGCCGGCTGCTCATGGAAAGCAGATGCTTTTTTTGGCGGCGGGACTTCCATCGTGCTCGGGCTCGGCGAATATCGTCGATCGCAAGGAAGATGGGAAATTGGGGAACCGAATCCCGACTCTGAACGCCAAGAATTTAGCCGAAGCAGCAATGGCGCTGCCCCCCAAGGTGGCGGGTAATCCATATGAGAAAGCTCTGCCGAATGAAGCGTTCTTGGGGGGGTGCCGGCCGGGTGGCAAATCTCTCCGGTCCGGCTGCCTAGGCAGAATCGGGCGGGGGCATCGCGCCGGTCATGATGGCGACGGCGTCCGACATGGAATGGTCGCGAGGGTTGATGACGGCAATGCGCCGGCCGAGCCGGTGGATGTGAATGCGGTCCGCGACCTCGAAGACATGCGGCATATTGTGGGAGATGAGTACGATCGGCAGGCCGCGCCGCTGGACGTCGCGGATGAGATGCAGGACGCGCCGACTCTCCTTGACCCCGAGTGCTGCGGTAGGCTCGTCCATGATGATGACGCGGCTCCCGAAAGCCGCGGCGCGCGCCACGGCGACGCCCTGGCGTTGCCCGCCCGACAGCGTCTCGACCGACTGGTTGATGTTCTGGATGGTCATCAGGCCGAGCTCGGTAAGCTTGTCGCGGGAGATCTTCTGCATGCGGGAGCGGTCGAGGCGCCGGAAGATCCTGCCCACCAGCCCTGGCTTCCTGAGCTCGCGGCCCAGAAACATGTTGTCGGCGATCGACAGCGCCGGCGACAAAGCAAGGTTCTGGTAAACGGTCTCGATGCCGGCCATCCGCGCCTCCATCGGCGAGCGGAAATGCACCGGGCTCCCGTCCAGCTCGATCACGCCGTGATCGGGGACCACCGCCCCGCACAGCGCCTTGATCAGCGTGGACTTGCCGGCGCCGTTGTCACCGATGACCCCGAGCACCTCGCCCGGCATGAGGTCGAAATCGGCGTTGTCGAGCGCCGTCACCCGACCATAGCGCTTCACCAGTCCGCGGGCCGACAGGATGGCCCTCTCCGCGGCACTCATCCCGATACCCTCCGGATCCACTGGTCGAGCGCGACGGCCACGATGATCAGCACGCCGACGGCGAACTCCTGCCAGAGGACGTCGAGGCCCGACAGCGCCAGTCCGTTGCGGAAGACGCCGACGATGAGCGCGCCGATCAGCGTGCCGATGATCGAGCCGCGGCCGCCGAACAGGCTGGTGCCGCCGATGACGACCGCGGTGATCGAATCAAGGTTCGCGGTCTGGCCTGCCTGCGGGCTGACGCCGCCGATGCGGCCGATCAGCACCCAGGCGGCAACCGCACAGATCAGTCCGGCCAGAGCGTAGGTGGCGATCAGCGTGCGGTTGGTGTTGATGCCGGCCAGCCGCGCGGCGTCGGGGTCGTCGCCGGTCGCATAGATATGACGGCCGAACGCGGTGCGGTTGAGAAGGTACCAGACGAGCGCCGCCAGGACGACGACGAGGAGCGACCCGTAGGTGATCACCGAGCCCTTGAGCCAGGACAGTTCGAGACCTGAGGTATTCAGCACCAGGTCGTAGGGCCTGATCACCGTCCCGGTCCATTGCAGGAATGGCGCGCCGGCCTCATCAGCCCGTTCACCATGCCGCAGAGCAGCCCGACGAGCAGGCCGAGCGGAAAGGCGATCGCCAGCGGCACGCCGTAGACGACCGAGGTGCGGCCCATGACGACCGAGCAGAGAATCATGATGACGCCGACAGACAGATCGATGCCGGCGGTCAGCACGATCAGCGTCTGGGCGATTCCGAGTATCGCGATGATGGTCACCTGCTGGACGATCAGCGACAGGTTGAAGGGCTGGAAAAAACGGTTGCCGGCCAGCGCCACGTATTCGAGCTGGCTTTCCACGGTCGCGGGCTGCCCCTCGACGGCCGCCGGAATCTCCACCTCGACCAGGCGCGGCAGCGGAACGGTGAAGGCGGCTATGCCGATCACCAGGACCAGGAAGGGCACCATCGTGGGATAGGCGTGCAGGAAACGCTGGATGCGGCCGAGCAGCGTCGGCCGATCCTCCTCGAAAACCGGCGCATCCTGCCCTGCCCCGGCAAGCACCTGTTCGTAATCGGCGGGCGCCGAGCGATTCTTGGCTTCGCTCGCAGTATCCATCTCCCTCCCCCGCCGTCGAGGCACGGGCGGCAGCCGTCGAGCGGCTGCCGCTTTGATCGTCCGGCTAGACTCCGCCGGAAACGGATATCATCCCCAGCAAAGATCCAGGCCTTCCTTGACCGAAATCGACTCTACCCCATCGACCGGCTTGGCAGTGATCAGCGTGGCGCCCGTATCCAGGAAGCCGACTGCCGGATCGACTTCCGGAAGCTTGCCGCTGGCGATCGCCTCGAGCGCCATCGACGCCATCTTGTGCGGGTATTGCTGCGACGTCGCACCGATCACTCCGGCCTCGACGTTCTTGACCCCCGGGCAGCCGCCGTCGATCGACACGATAAGCACGCTGCCATCGTCCTTGCCGGCGCCCTTGAGGGCTTCCCAGGCACCGGCTGCGGCGGGCTCGTTGATGGTGTAGACGACGCTCACGTCCGGGCATTTCTGCAGCGCATTCTCCATCGCGGTGCGGCCCTTTGCCTGGTCGCCTTCCGAGATTTCGTGGGTGCAGATACGGGGGTCGTCCTCGTCGCCGTAGCGGTTCGGATCCTTCACGTCGATGCCGAAGCCTTCCATGAAGCCCTGGTCGCGCAGATAGTCGACCGTCGGCTGGTTGGTGGCGAGATCGAGGAACACGATCGAGGCATCCTTGGCCTTGTCGCCAAGCGTGCCTTTGGCCCACTCGCCGATCAGCTTGCCCGCCTTGCGGTTGTCGGTTGCAAACGTCGCCGTGGCGGCGTCCATCGGATCGAGCGGAGTGTCGAGCACGATGACCATCAGCCCGGCGTCGCGGGCCTTCTTGATGGTCGGCACGATGGCCTTCGAATCGCTGGGCACGATCGCAAAACCCTTGGCGCCGGCCGAGATGAGGTTCTCGATCGCCGCCACCTGCGCATCGTTGTCGCCGTCGTACTTGCCGGCTGCGGTGCGAAGCTCGATGCCGAGTTCCTTGGCCTTCTGCTCGGCTCCTTCGCGCATCTTCACGAAGAACGGGTTGGTCTCGGTCTTGGTTATGAGGCCGACGATATCGGCCGCCTGTGCCGATGCCGCGGACATGAGTGCCAGTGCGGCGGCGCCGGCGAGCGAAACATTCAGAAAACGGAACTTACCCATGCGCACCTCCCAGTGAACCATGACGCCGGACAGCCCGGCTGCGTCAGGCGCCCTTGATCTCTTCCCTGCCGGACACCTTCCAATCTAGGGAACACCAATCCCCAAACGCTGTCAATAATTAAATCAGTCTGATTTATTATTGACAGGAGCCCTGCGTTGACAGCATTCTCGGCAGTACGGAAAGGCGAGAGACCAGGCGTGGAGACCGGCAGCCCCAGAACCGGCTCGATGGAAGCCCAGGCGAGCCCGCACCAGCGCGGCACCAACCAGAGCGGCATGCGCGATCACAACGAGCGGCTGGTCCTGTCACTCGTCCGCCAACACGGCAGGCTCGCCAAGACCGAGATCGCCCGCATGACGCGGCTCTCGGCACAGACCGTCTCCGTCATCGTGCGGGCACTCGAGGCCGAGGGGCTGCTGGCGAGGCAGACGCCGGTGCGCGGCAAGGTCGGGCAGCCATCCGTCCCAATGGCGCTTGCCGCCGACGGCGCCTACTTCATCGGGCTGAAGGTCGGGCGGCGCAGCGCCGAGCTGGTGCTGATAGATTTTCTCGGCAACATTCGGTCGATGCTGCAGGATTCCTACCGCTATCCGGTGCCGCGCGACACGGTTGAGTTCGTCCGCACAGGCATTCGGCGCATGCGCGCCGGGTTGACAGCGGAGC
>JAJFMR010000146.1 GCA_020696915.1 Rhizobiaceae bacterium
GCTTCGGGCTTCAACCTGGTCTCCTCCGTTTCGCAGGGCGAGCGCCGCATTGTCGCGGTGGTGATGGGCGGGAGCAGCGGCGCATCCCGCGACAAGCACATGGCCGAACTGATCAGGAAATATATGCCCAAGGCTTCAACCAAGGGCAAAGGCGCGCCGCTTGTCGCCAGCGCCGGCGGTTCGCCGATGAGCGCTCTGGCAAAAGTCTTCTTGCCAAAGCACGATGCGCCGACACCGGACGCCCGGCCCGAGGACGAGATCGTGGTAGCGGCGGAAGCAGAGGGCGATACCGTGGAAGAAGCAGAGGTCGCGGCCGTTGAGGAAGACGCTGCGCCTAGCCCCAAGCCGAAGTCCGTCTTTGTGGAAACCCTCGAAGCCGCGCCGGTAGAGCAGGCTTATGCGCAACCTTCGCCCGATCGTTTTGGCGGCGACGTCGATCCTGTCGAGACGGCTTCGGTTGCCCCGTCCGGCTGGGCAATTCAGGTCGCCTCGTCGCCGAATAAGTCCGAAGCCGACGCGTTCCTGGCCAAAACCACAAAGGCGGCGCCTGCCGTCCTTGCCCATGCGTCCGGCTACACCGTCACATTCGACAAGGATGGTGTGACCTACCATCGCGCTCGCTTCGGCGGCTTCGGCTCCAAGACCGCAGCCTGGAAGGCCTGCGCGGCGCTTAAAAGAAAGAAAATCGACTGTTACGCCGTCGAGAACTAGGCCGCGCAACAGGAATCTCCGGAAAGTATCGTGTCGAAGGAGACTAGTGGTGATTGGTGAGCAAGACGTCCTTGGCTTCGTTGATCCGCGCCGCCAGGAAAGACGTTCCGCCGAGATCGGGGTGCAGGCGCTGCATCAGGCGGCGGTGCGCCTTGCGGATGTCCGCCGCGGTGGCCCCCGCTTCAAGACCAAGGACCTTGTAGGCCTCCTCCTTAGTCATGGGGCCCGAACCTGGCGGAACTCCCTGCCTGTCGCGGTCGTTCGGCTGCGCGTCATGGCGCCAGACGGGAAAACGGCTGTCAAGATACGTCTCTAGGAGCTGTCGGCTTTCGGCATCCCCGCCAAGTTCGGCGTGAAGTTCCTCGAGTTCTTTCAGGCTCATGGACTGCAGCGATCTCTGCTCATGACGGCCGGCAAGCACCAGCCCCTCGAGTGATCCGCTGTCGTGGTCGAGTTCCATTTCCAGTGCTGCGGTCCGCACAGTCGAGCGTTTGCCCGGCGTTTTTCTGCCGGCCTGCCGAACCCGTCCGGCGCCGTACCAGGCAATTGCGGCCGACACCAGCATCCCGCCGAGCGCCGCCCGCCCGGCGACGAGGAGTGCCAGGCCCGCCAGGCCGAGCACCGCAGGCCCGGCGAGCCGCAGGGCGGAAGCCAGGCGCGCCGCGTCGAGGCGCATGAACACCGCGAGCGCGCCCGCCAGGGCGAGCAGCACGGCCAGCACGCCGAGAACCACGCTCATGCCCGGCTGCTGCCCTTCAGATGGCGGATGAGCAGCCGGTCCTCGGGCCGGTCGCGGGCCTCCAGCGCCGGCATTCCGCCCGTCGCGAAGACCGCGATCGCCGCAAGCAGATTGGCGAGCGTCGAGGGGGAATTCCGGTCGAAGCGGAACCAGGCGCCTTTCGAAAGCCGCGCGATCTCCCGGAATGCGCTCTCCGCCACGGGGTCGTGCCCTTCCTGGAAGATGAATACGGGCACGCCGTGCAGACTCAAATTGCCCGCCGTGTCGGCAAGGTCGTCGATCCGCTCCTCCATGGCGTCGCCGATATAGACCAGCGCATTCACCTTCTCGGCGGCCGTCTCCTTCAGCGCGTGGGCAAGCACCTTTCCGAATTGCGTGTGGCCGGCCCTGCACTGGATGCGGGTCATCAGCCGCTTGAGCGATGCGGTATCCCTGACGAATTTCGAGGCGCGGCACTCGGAGAGGCCGCGAAAGAAGACGAGCTGCACGTTGAGGGATCCGGCCTTGGCGACAGCATCGAACATCTCGCCCTGCAGCGAGCACGCCAGATCCCAGGTCGGCTGCCGGCTCATCGTGGCGTCCAGCGACAGGATCAGGCGGCCGGCGGCCGCCGACCTCGCGGCACCGATCGCCCTTGCGTGGCGGACAAAGGCTTCGATCTCGCCCGCACCGGACCGCTTGACCGGCGGTGGAGCGGATGCTGATGGAACTGGCGGCTTCCTGTCGTTCATGGCAGGAGAACATGTGGCTTTCCGGGGGGGTATTGCAAGTCCGCCGAAGCCGGCTTGCCGGGCTGCCGGAGCTGCCGTCAGAGGAGCCCGAGCTCGGCCAGCTCGCGCCGCAGCGTCGGCGGCATCTCCAGGAGGCCCCTGCCTGCTGCGGCGAGGTCAGCCGGGGCGTCCGCCGGCTTCAGATAGCGCCAGCCCTGGAAGGCCCGGCGCGGTTGCCAGACCGTCCGGATCACCAGCGGATCGAGCATCAGATGGCAGCGCGATATGCCCTGCCCGTCGACGAAGGGGCGAACCTCCAGCAGATGCTGTCGGCACTGCACATTTCCCTTGATGACCCAGAAGAGCGAGCCGCCGTCGACGAGATCGCCGACGCGTGCCGGCGCCATCCGCGTGGTGTGAAAGTGCTCTACCGGCTGTCCCGAGCGGCGGCGCTCGTCGAGCCGTTCCCCGATCCAGTCCTCCAGGTCCTCGACGCTGTCGCAACCGACACAGAGTTTCAGGATGTTGAGGGTCATTTCCGGAGGTTTAGGAGCGGCAGGGGTACCGGGTCAACCGTCGGGCCGGTTTATGCACAGAGGGCGGTCCTTCCGGCGGCCGCCGGTCGGGAACACGCCGTGATCAGCACTCGACGACGTTCACGGCCAGCCCGCCAAGGCTGGTTTCCTTGTATTTCTCGTTCATGTCCAGCCCCGTCTGACGCATCGTCTCGATGGCAGCGTCAAGCGGCACGAAGTGCCGGCCGTCCCCCTTGCAGGCAAGCGAGGCCGCGGTGACCGCCTTCACCGCGCCGAGCGCATTGCGCTCGATGCAGGGCACCTGAACCAGCCCTGCAACCGGGTCGCAGGTCATGCCGAGATGATGCTCCAGCGCAATCTCCGCGGCGTTCTCGATCTGCTCCGGCGAGCCGCCCATCACCGCGCACAGACCGGCGGCGGCCATCGCCGCGGCAGAACCGACCTCGCCCTGGCAGCCGACCTCGGCACCGGAGATCGAGGCGTTCGATTTGATGATGCCGCCGATCGCCGCGGCGGTGAGCAGAAAATCGCGCACGCTCTCCCTGTCCGCCTCGACGTGGAAATGCAGCCAGTAGCGCATCACCGCCGGAATGACGCCGGCGGCGCCGTTGGTCGGTGCCGTCACCACGCGACCTCCCGCCGCGTTCTCCTCGTTGACTGCCATGGCATAGATCGACAGCCAGTCATTGGCCAGCAACGGGTTAGGCCTGTTCAGGCGCCAGTCCTCCTGGAGCCTGTCGTGCAGCTGGCGGGCGCGGCGTCGAACCTTCAGGCCGCCCGGCATGATGCCTTCCTGGGAAAGGCCCCGCTCTATGCAGGCGCGCATTGCCTCCCAGATGCGATCGAGGCCGGCATCGAGCTCGGTTTCGGACATGAAGACCACTTCATTGGCGCGCATCATGTCTGCAATGGAGAGCCCGCTGTCGCCCGCCATCCCAAGCATCTCGGCGGCGTTGCCGAATGGATAGGGCACCGGTTTCGCGGATTTTGCAGGCCCGCGCGACTTCAGCCGCTGCAATTCCTCTTCCGACACCACAAAGCCGCCCCCGATGGAATAATAGACCCGCCTGAGCAGCAGGCGGCCGTCGCTGCCGCTGGCAAAAAACGTCATGCCATTGGCATGCCCGGGCAGCGGCGTCTTCCTGTCGAAGACGAGATCGACGGCCGGATCGAAGCGGTAGGATGGATGTCCGGGCGGCAAGACTTGCTTCGCGGCGCGGATTCGGTCGATCATGGGTTCGACCTGGTCCGGATCGAGGCTGGCGGGCAACTCCCCCGCGAGGCCGAGGATCACGGCGCGGTCGCTGCCGTGGCCGATGCCGGTATAGGCAAGCGAACCATGCAGGCTGGCGGCAATGCGGTCGACCGTCGCGCCGGCAGGACGCGGCCAGTCGCCGGCCAGGAGTTCGCCCAGGAAGCGCCCGGCAGCCGTCATCGGTCCCATCGTGTGGGAACTGGATGGGCCAATGCCGATCTTGAACAGGTCGAAAACCGACAAAAACACGGACGTAATCCTCGCTGGGTGTCGGAGATTCCGCCCTTGTGCCGGGCCGGGCTGCGCAACGGCCGACTTCGGATGGTTTGCGTGCGACACCGCAAATATAGGTGCAGATGGCCCGCGCCTGCAAACAATGCCGATCACCGGCCGAATCCTGGCACCGGCGGCGGGCATCGAAGTTCCGTCAGCCGGCCGGGCCAGGCAGCAGGCGGTCGATCCGGCCGGTCAGGAAATAGGCCGTAAGGCCGATCCACTCGCGCAGGGCGATCGTCGTAGTCTGCAGCGCGTCGACGGGCACGTCGCGAAAGATCCCTACCCCTTCCCGGCCCGACGTGCGGTAGTCGGTGGGCCAGGGAAGAACGGCGAAGCCAGCCTTTCGGAATAGCCCCATCGCGCGCGGCATGTGAAAGGCCGAGGTGACCAGCAGCCAGATCTCGCCTGGCTTCTGGCGTACGAGCGCCGAGGTGAATTCTGCATTTTCGTAGGTATTGCGGGAGCGGTTTTCGAGAACCAGCCGCTCGGCGGCGACGCCGAGTGCGCCAAGGAGATCCGATGCCGTGTCGGCGTCGGCTTTTCCGCGCAGGACGACGGCACCACTGCCGCCCGAGACGACGATCCTGGCTTCGGGAAACCGTCTTGCCAGCACGGCGGCTTCGACGAAACGGTCGCCGCCTCCATTCAGCTCATAGCCGCCGCGCGCCAGATTGACCGCTCCTTCAAAGCCGCCTCCCAGGACGATGATGCCGTCGATTCGCGACGGCAGGGCGGGCCGCGTAAACCGCTCTTCCAGCGGATTGAGCATGAGAGCGCCCGCCGACGTCCATGCGGAGACGCCGAGAACCAGGAAGGAAGCGGCCAGGGCCGCCGTGGCCAGCCCGCGCCGTCCGAAGCGCATGGCCGCCAGTCCGGCCAGCAGCAGGAGACCCGCCAGGTTCAGCGGCTGGGCAAGGAACCAGAACAGGCTGGAGAGATAGAAGAACAATTTCTCCTCCCCTTCTCTCCGCTCGGCCGCGTCACGCCCACCACCTCTCCGGGCTGAACCGCCCGGCGGCCGACTCGATGATGTGTGCTGTCTGGAAGAGAGTTTCTTCCTCGAAAGGCCGGCCGATGAGTTGCAGCGCCAGCGGTAGTCCTTGCGCATCGAGCCCGGCGGGTACTGCGATTGCGGGCAGGCCCGCCATGTTCACCGTGACAGTGAAAATGTCGTTCAGGTACATCTTCACGGGGTCCGCGTTCATGTCCTGCTCGGCGACGCCGAAGGCGGCGGACGGCGTGGCCGGCGTGAGGATGATGTCGACGCCGGCATCGAACGCCTTCTCGAAGTCGCTCTTGATGAGGCTGCGCACCTTCTGCGCCTGAAGGTAATAGGCATCATAGTAGCCGGCCGACAGCACGTAGGTTCCGATCATGATGCGGCGCTTAACTTCGCGGCCGAAGCCAGCGGCGCGCGTATTCTCGTACATCTCGACGATGTCCTTGCCCGGCACGCGCAGCCCGTAACGGACGCCGTCGTAGCGGGCAAGGTTCGAGGAGGCTTCGGCCGGAGCCACGATGTAATAGGCTGGCAGTGCGTATTTCGTGTGCGGCAGCGAAATGTCGACGATCTCGGCGCCGGCGTCCCGGAGCCATGCGATGCCCGCTTGCCACAGCACCTCGATCTCCCCGGGCATGCCTTCGATCCGGTATTCCCTGGGAATGCCGACCGTCATGCCCCTGACCGGACGGCCGATCGCCGCCTCGTAGTCCGGCACCGGCAGGTCGACTGAGGTGGTGTCCCTGGGATCGACGGAGGCCATCGACTTCAACAGGATCGCTGCATCGCGAACGTCGCGGCCGATGGGGCCGGCCTGGTCGAGAGATGAAGCGAAGGCGACTATTCCCCACCGCGAGCACCGCCCGTAGGTCGGCTTGATGCCGACGGTGCCGGTGAATGCCGCCGGCTGCCGGATGGAGCCGCCCGTATCGGTCGCCGTGGCGCCCGCGCACAGATGGGCCGCCACCGCCGTCGCCGAGCCGCCCGAAGAACCGCCGGGCACCAGTTGGGCATTGTCCAGGGAGCCGGCGCGGGAGCGGCGCCAGGGGTTGACGACCGGACCGTAATGAGAGGTCTCGTTGGACGAGCCCATCGCAAACTCGTCCATGTTGAGCTTGCCGAGCATGACCGCGCCGTCCGACCACAGATTGGCCGAGACGGTCGATTCGTATGGCGGCCTGAAGCCGTCCAGCACGTGGCTGCAGGCCTGGGTGTGGATGCCATCGGTTGCAAAAAGATCCTTGATGCCGAGCGGAATCCCCTCGAGCGCACCGCCTTCTCCCCTTGTGAGGCGCGCATCGGATGCTTTCGCCATCGCCGTTGCCCGGTCCGGGGTGATCGCGACGTAGGCGTTGAGCAGCGGATTTGCCGCCTCGATCGCCGCTATATAGGCCTCGGTCAGCTCCACGGCGGTGAACGCCCCGGCGCGAAGTTGGCCGCGGGCCTCGGCAATGGTCAGTTTGGTCAGGTCGCTCATCATCGTCCGTTCAGTTCTCGAGCTGCTTCCGGTAGAAGACGGACCAAGCCGAGTTTGGATAGTCGAGCACGGGTCCGCAGCGCGCAAATCCGGCCCGCTCATACACCGTCCAGGCCGCCGGATGGCGATCTCCGGTTTCGAGCACCAGGCAGCTCATGCCTTCGCTTCTCGCCAGGGCCTCGATGCGCTCGACGATCATGGCTCCGATGCGCCGGCCCCGATGCGAGGGGCGCGTGTACATGCGCTTCACTTCGCCGACACCTCCTTCATGGCGTCGCAGCGCCCCACAGGCCACAGCAGCGCCGCCGTCACGCGCGATGAAGACGGCGGTGTCGTCCGACGCCATCTGTTCAGGGGTCATGTGGAAGCAGAATTCGGGCGGCGTCAGTACCAGGAGAGCCGCACTCAGCTCCGACAGCAGCGTCAGCACGTCCTCCTGCAAGGGC